>NZ_JAPEIB010000057.1:0-14530 GCF_028823735.1 Algoriphagus sp. NF | reverse complement strand
TTTCCATCGAGTCAAAGAAGGCGAACTTCTATTGACGGTTAAGGCCTTAGAAACCAATGGAGTGATTAAACGGATTTTTGTGAAGGTGCAATTGCCTTAAATTAAAAAATTAAGGAAATAATTATGAGCGAAATTTTCGATTCTATTCAAGTACGCGACGAAGTGAAGCGTTATGTAGATCACTCGCTTGACATTGTCAATCGGATCCACGAACTACTGGAAAATCAGGGTAAAACCCAGCGGGATCTTGCAAACCTAATGGGAAAGAAAGAATCTGAAATCATTAAATGGATGCAAGGAACGCATAATTTCACCTTGGATACGATAGCTAAAATTGAATCCGTGCTTGGAGAAAAGTTAATATTCGTGTCAAAATAGAATTAACTAAACCCCTCCCCAATATTTTTATCACATTACTTCCCCGCCCGATAAAACACATCCTGCAAGGCTTCTCGAATTCCCAAGCTGTACAATTTCCGATGATCTCTCGTGGGATAAACCCGATTGGAGAGAAAAATAAAGGTAAGTTTATGGACCGGGTCAGCCCAGACAAAGGTGCCTGTAAAGCCGGAGTGACCAAAACTTTCAGGACTAACCAAAGAAGATGGATAAGCATTTTCAAGAGAAAGCGATGCATTGTCTAGCAGCGGCTTATCAAAGCCCAGACCGCGGCGGTTATCATTCTCTGGAAATTGTACCTCCGTAAACTCCCGAACGGTTTCTGCGGAAATGAGCTGCTGTCCATCTACCCTTCCATAATTTTGATAAAAGAGCATGAGTTTAGCCAAATCATCAGCCGTCCCAAATAAGCCCGCATTACCGGAAACTCCGCCTTTTAAGGCCGCATTTTCATCGTGAACCCAGCCTTTTACTACCGATTTTCGGAAGAGGGAATCTATCTCCGTAGGAACAATGGCATTCGTAAATCCCTTTACCTTTGGCAAATATGCTAGCGTTTCACAGCCTAAGGGTTGATAGAAATTTTCTTCCAAATAGCGCTCATAGTCCATTCCCGTCAGCTGCTCAATCAGACTTGGAAAAATCAAAAAACTCAGTCCCGAATACAAGTATTTCTTATCCGCTGACACATCCGATCGGTTGATGATTCGGTTCATTTTCCACTCAAAACGATCATTGATATAAAGCCGATCATAAACTGCGCCTGAAAAGCGATCCCTGGGAAAATCCCGTACAAATCTCCTTTTTACCATCCCGTTTTTTTTGATCACCTTTTGCAAGAATACGATATAAGGCACCAAACCAGCCTGATGAGCCAAAATCTCCCGCAATGTCAAATCCCTTTTGTCTTTTCGCTTTTGCCAGGGCTCCCAATAGGTACTGAATGGTTTGTCCAAATCAAGCTTTCCTTCATCCACCAGCTTCATCAAAGCAGGCAATGGACCCGAAATTTTTGTTACAGATGCCAAATCATAAAGATCATTCAATTTGACAGGTTGGATTTGATCATAGGTGTGATATCCGTAGGCCTGGTGAAAAATTACGGTGTCGTTTTTTGCTACCAAAACTTGAGCTCCGGGAAAGGCTAAACTATCGATCCCCATTTGCATGATGGAGTCTACTTTTTGCTTGATAAAAGCTCCATCCATTCCTAATTGAGACGGGAGAGCATGGATTAAATCATTTTGTGCGAATCCCAGCTGGACCAGGAGACAAATTGAGCAAAAGACAGACAAGATTTTCTTCATTCTAAAGGGTTTTTTCAAAAGTATAGAAAAAATTCTGGCTAACTAAAGCAAGGTTTTTTTGGCCTGAACTTCAACACTTTAGCAATTCTAAAAAAAATTATACTTCGGGTTAGAAATTCACCCCATGCTTTTTGCTTTTGATATTCATAAAAGTGAATAATATATTGTAAATCAATTTTTTTCAAAATATTATTTTATTTTTCGATCGAACTATGCTAATTTTCAGCAGTTTATATGATTACTAGGAGCAAAATCTCCTTTCACCCTTTTATCAATCATAAACTTATCACCTTATGAAAATTGGAATATTGGGGGGTACATCCCTTTCAAAAACCCTTGGGAAAAAATTTATCGAGGCAGGTCTTGATGTAGTTTTTGGCGTTCGTCCGGACTTTGATACCCAAGAGCCTGAATGGAAAATGCTTAATCGACTCCATCATCGTATCTGTCCTTACGAATCTGCCATTATTCAGTCTGAATTTGTTCTAATCTGCGCAGATACAGGTTACCTTCCTGAAATCTGGATGTCACTCAAAAACACAGATACTCAGGATAAACTAATCATCGACTGTACCAATACGGTTTATGATGATCGGATCAAAAATTCACATATCAGACTATTGAAGAAGGCTGCTCCCAAAGCTCACCTATTCAAGGCATTCAACAACCTAGGAATTGACTATCCAATGTCCGATAACTTGGGTGTGATCAAAGAAACCTATTATTGTGGGGAAGATGTGCCTGAGAAAATCCGTGTAAAAAGGCTAATCGAATTCATTGGATTCAAAGCGATCGATGCCGGTAAGTTTGAAAATGCAGCACTCTTGGAAGCCTTTTATCACCTAGAAAGAGAAATCGCTGTAAACAAAAGCCAAAACAGTCAATATCACTTCAAATTGATATCAGCCTAAATGGGCATTCGCCCGTTTAGGTTATCATTTTAACCAAAATCGACTTGGTCTTATCGTCTTTTCCCTGATTTTTCATAGTTTCGGGCTATACAATCTATAATCTAAACTTAGCCATTCCAAAGGGAAAGGAAGTTCAAGAAATGAAGAAACCAAAAAAGAAAATTCTGGTAATCGACATCGGAGGTTCCAATGTCAAAATCTTGGCCACAGGCCAAAAAGACCGTATCAAAATC
This sequence comes from Algoriphagus sp. NF, assembly GCF_028823735.1. Lineage (NCBI taxonomy): Bacteria > Pseudomonadati > Bacteroidota > Cytophagia > Cytophagales > Cyclobacteriaceae > Algoriphagus > Algoriphagus sp. NF. The sequence goes on along the minus strand of NZ_JAPEIB010000057.1, from coordinate 11,680 downwards.
CCATCTGGAGCTGATTTTTCGCCAGAGCAACTAGTACCACTTGTAAGAGAGCATGCTGCCAATTGGGAATATGATCACATTACCATGGGTTTTCCCGGAGTGGTTAAGCATAATCAAATCATCAGTGACCCTGTAAATATGGGTTCCGGATGGACTGAGTTTGACTTTCATTCAGCCTTCGATTTACCTATCAAAATACTGAATGATGCAGCTATGCAGGCATTGGGTAGCTATGAAGGCAAAAAGCTTTTGTTTCTAGGTCTGGGAACGGGATTGGGTACTGCCATGGTCATGAATGGCACCATTATCCCTATTGAAGGGGGGCACCTGCCTTACAAAAAATCCACCTTTGAGAATTATGTAGGAAAAGCATATCTCTTTAAAAGCGGTCAAAAGCGTTGGGAAAAGCACGTTAGAAATACAGTTTCTATTCTATCTGATGCTTTGCAGCCTGATGATATCGTTTTAGGAGGAGGAAATTCCAAGCTGCTGACAGAAGTACCTGAAGGATGCCGTCTTGGAACCAATCAAAACGCTTTTTTGGGCGGATTTAGAATGTGGGAAGAAGATTTCTGGATTTGATCAATTCTTGATCAGACGCTTGAGATAAGTGCCATATCCACTTTTTCCGAGTTTTTCAGCTGCTTGAAGGAGCTGTTCTTTTCCAATAAATCCACTTCGAAAAGCTATCTCTTCGATACAGCCGATCTTCAGTCCTTGCCTTTCTTCGATCACCTCTACAAACTGGGCCGCCTGGAGCAGAGACTGATGTGTTCCGGTATCTAGCCAGGCTGTTCCTCGATTGAGTATTGCCACCTGCAACTCATCCATTTTCAGATACTCGTTATTCACATCAGTGATTTCAAGCTCCCCTCTTGGACTAGGCTTGATGTTATTGGCAATATCCACCACCCGATTGTCATAAAAATAGAGTCCGGGAACGGCAAAACTTGATTTTGGATTTTTTGGCTTTTCCTCAATGCTGATGGCTTTCTGTTCCTCATTAAACTCCACCACACCATATCGCTCCGGATCAGTCACATGATAGGCAAAAACAACTCCCCCGGTAGGATTGGTGTTTTCTTGCAAAGTCTTGGCTAGTCCCGAACCATAGAAGATATTATCCCCAAGAATCAAGGCAACCTTATCATCTCCGATAAATTCTTCTCCGATGATAAAAGCCTGCGCCAATCCATCCGGTGATGGTTGCACAGCATATTCAAACTGACAGCCGACCTGAGAACCATCACCCAACAACTTTTGAAATGATTCAGAATCCTCAGGAGTAGTAATAATCAAAATCTCCCGAATCCCAGCCATCATCAAAACGGACAATGGATAGTAGATCATGGGTTTATCATAGACGGGCATCAGCTGCTTGCTGACTGCAATGGTAAGTGGATAAAGTCTAGTACCGGAGCCTCCGGCCAAAATGATGCCTTTCATACAGAGAAGTAAATGTATACTGTTGAATAAAAAACCAAAATTAATGGAAATGCCTATTTAAAGAAATAATTATATACGTTAGGTGCGCAAAAACACAAAACAAGTTGAGCAGTTTTTCATGCCAAGTAAAAGTGTCATTTTTTGACTTTTTTCAAAAAATACCAAGACATGGAATTTTAACACCTTTTAAAACCTTTTCAGTTATGATTTGCGTAATTCTCTAAAACTAAAACCACAAATACGCAATCATAAAATTGAAACGACATGAACCAACAATTTACTTTACTAAAAAAGGCTGCAGAAGTATTCCACTCCTATGGAATCATGCTAAATGGTGCTCGAAAAAACGATCACTTTATCCAAAACTTGAATATGGACCCAGTTTTCGTAAACGGTCTGATTTTCGAGTTGGAGTTCCAATTGAAAGTTTACCTGCAGGAAGAAATGCTCCAAAGAGCTTGTACTCCAAAAGAATTGATTGCGCTTTTTCTAGAAATGCCTCAAAGCAATTAATTTCTGTTCATCCATACTAAATAGGTCTATTCCAGCGTAAAAATTTCAGTACGATTGAAATTGGACAATGTGTAGACCTATTCTTGTATTCCTCCTATTGTGTATTCATCTAGAAGTAAAAGCTCAAAATTGGTCCTTGGCTGATTATGAGGATTTTACTTGGGATTCATTTTATAGATATGAGCCAGCCTACCAGGTTTTGGATCCTTCAGATATTGATTATCCGCTACTCCATGCGGCGATTTTTTATGTAAGCAATGAATATCGGACCAAACAAGGTCTACCTGCTTTTCGGTATTCCTACAAAATAGAGAAACTTGCAGCCGATCATGCTGGAGACATGGTCAAGCATAATTTTTACGGACATCAAAGCAAAATCAGAAACAAGCGGAAACTCAGGGATCGTTTTCAAATTGTAGGATTAAATCCACCACTGATAGCTGAAAATATCAGTGCAACCGCAGGGATAGATTATGAATATGGAAAAAGAATTTATCCTCCTACCAGCCCCGGAGAGTTTATTTATCAAGGCAAAGAGCCTGAACCGGTCCCCTACCATAGCTATATTTCCTATGCACGTGAGATAGTACAACTTTGGATTGACTCCCCTGGCCATCGAGCCAACCTAGTCAATCCAGGCTTAAATCAGATGGCAGCAGGATGTGCCATTTATCCGGAAAAGAGTTTTTACAACATGCCCTATTTTATTAATGTGCAATGCTTTAGCAATGAATAAATAGGTAAAATGCCGTATTGAGTCCTAGTCAGCAAACCATGAGCTTTGGAGAAACAAAAAACTTTCAATGCCATGAAAATTTCAAACTTTTATCGAGTTCTATCTTTTGTCATTCTGCTAGGAATTTCTGCTTCATGCGATTCAGATTCGGAGGATCCGCAACAAACCACACAGACCAATCCTTTACCGAGTCCGGGGGATGCAGATGGCGTACTAGCTGCTATTAAAGCAAAATCAAACCTTCCCGAAGGTACGCCTACCGTGCCCGGAATGCCTGATATTTTGATTGATGTGGCCAATGCCAACTTCTATTCTTCTGGCATCAACAGTAGTCTGGTCAATGCCGGAGATGTCAGTATCAATGCTTTTGCTATGCAAAATGTCAATGGAACTTATGTCAACAATTTCACAGATATCACCCTTGGAATCAACGAGGGGCAAGCTAATGATTGGGTTGTCTCTGGAGGAAATGGATTCGATGGGTTTTCTCATACCACCAGTAAGGCAATGCCAGGAGTAGTCAGATTTCAAACGAGCGTAAGCGATCAAATCGCCTTGGGTGGTGACGTCACACTAAGCATTCAAAATGTACCTTCCAACGTTGATAATATTCTTTGGGTAATTTCTGATGGGCGTGAAGTGGTCACTAAAGAAGCTAGGTCTACAAGCATGACTTTCTCAGCCTCAGAAATCAGTGGACTTCGAGCTACTTCTCAGGGAATTGTCCAAGTAGCTGCTTACAATAGCGAAAGCCAAACCTTTGGCGGTAAGAAAATATACTTCATCAACGAAACGGTAGATAGTAAGTTTGTTTCACTGAATTAGACTCTAACTTATTTTAATTGTCAGCAAGCTGATCATCGGCTTGCTGATTTTTTTATACAGCTATTCGCTTCCAATTACCTTTCTTGAAAAATACATAAGCTACCACAGCATGAAGTGAATGTGCGATGGCTATGGCTATAAAAATCCCAAGATATTTTAAGTCAAAGGTAAAAGCCAAGACCCAAGCAAGCGGAATTTCAAATGCCAATAATACAGCTACATTGATCCAGGCGGGAGTTTTGGTATCTCCCGCTCCATTGAAGGCTTGAGTTAAAACCATCCCTATCGCAAAAAACACATAACCCAAGGCAATCACCCAAAGACCTTGAGCTGCAATATCCTTTACTTCCTGATTATCGGTAAAGATTCCCGCCAATTCATCTGAATAGAAAAGATAAATCCCTGTGACAGATGCCATAAAAATCATGCAGTATTTGGCAGTGAGCCATACAGATTCTTCAGCTCTTCCTACTTCCTTTGCACCCAGATTCTGTCCAACCAAAGTGGCAGCAGCACCGGATATACCCCAAGCCGGTAAGATGGTAAAAATCAATACCCTCATGGCAATCGTATAGCCGGCAAGTGCAGTGGATCCAAACTCTGCATTCATTCGAGTCAAAGCAACCCAAGATACAGAGTCAATTAAGAATTGGCCCATACCTCCAAGGGCGATATCCATGATCTTACGGATCGTCTTCCACTTGACAATCAGATTAGCAGCGGTGATCTGCAATCGGTGTTTTCCATTAAAAAGATGGTAGAGTTGATACAAAACCCCGGTTCCACGGCCTATCGTCGTGGCCCAAGCAGCTCCTTCCAGCCCGAATCCATCAAAACTTCCCAATCCAAAAATCAACAAAGGATCCAGAATGATATTAAAGCCATTGGCAATCCAAAGTGATCGCATCGCATGATGAGCCTGGCCCGCTCCTCGGAAAGCACCATTGATCAAAAAGAGCAGTAGAATGGCTGCATTCCCTGCAAAAATAATCTGGGTAAATCTTGAACCCGTAACAATCACTTCTTCCTCAGCTCCCATGAGCAAGAGGATGTCAGAAGCGAAGAATATCCCCAAAACACTGAAAATAAGTGATATTGCTCCTCCTACCAATAGCAATTGGAATGCTAAAGATCCTGCTTGATGATAGTCCTTTTCTCCAAACCTTCTAGAAATCAAAGCTGTTGCTGCCATACTTATCCCGAATCCAACCGCATAAACAAGCACGATTACAGACTCAGTCAAACCCACTGTAGCAATGGCCTTTTCTCCCAATTTGGCTACAAAGAAGATATCCACTACCGCAAATAGAGATTCCATCATCATCTCCAAAATCATCGGTACCGCCAACACAAAAATTGCAGTCTTCAGAGAAAGCTTGGTAAAATCCTGCTCCTTACCTGCGATGGCATCTTTTAATAGTTGGAAGTTCATGGTCTCAATCCAAAAAAGGTCTGACAAAATTAGAGATTCTTGGACCTAAAGCGCACAATGAGAAAAATATCTTTTGAATGGTGAAGCCATTCATTTTACCGAACTTTGGCAAAAATTGAACCCCATGTAAAAAATGGGGGTTTACAAGTGAAATTCAATGGACCTTTAATCCATCTCTGAATCATGACAAATAGAAAAACAAGAGTTGTAGTCGGGCTATCCGGTGGTGTGGATAGTTCTGTAGCCGCCCATCTTTTATTGGAACAAGGCTACGAAGTCATCGGCATGTTTATGAAAAACTGGCACGATGAATCTGTCACCATCTCCAATGAATGTCCCTGGATGGAGGATTCTACCGACGCCATGTTGGTGGCCGAGAAACTCGGAATTCCTTTTCAAGCCATCGATCTCAGCGAGGAATACCGCGAACGCATCGTTGATTACATGTTTGCTGAATATGAAGCTGGCAGAACACCCAATCCGGATATTCTTTGTAACCGAGAAATCAAGTTTGATATCTTCCTAAAAGCAGCCCAAAAGCTAAAAGCTGATTTTGTAGCTACAGGCCACTATTGCCAAAAAGGTGAAATAGAAGTTGATGGAAAAGCCGTTTACCAACTCCTCGCCGGAGCTGATCCCAATAAAGACCAAAGCTATTTCTTATGTCAATTGACCCAAAGTCAATTATCAAAAGCACTATTTCCCATCGGCCATCTGCAAAAGTCTGAGGTGAGAGCCATTGCCAAAAAACTAGACTTGATTACGGCAGAAAAGAAAGATTCTCAGGGACTTTGCTTTATCGGAAAAGTGAGACTTCCTGATTTTCTACAGCAGCAATTAAAGCCGAAAACAGGCCCCATCATAGAGATTCCTTCAGATTTGGGCAAACTTAAAAAATACCAAGTTCCTGCCAATCTGGACCCGAAAGATTACGATGAAGAAACATTAAGGGATCTAGCCTTTCCCCTAACCTATCAAGTAGATGAAGGAAAAAAAGTCGGCGAACATCGAGGTGCCCATTATTTTACTGTCGGTCAGCGAAAAGGATTGAACGTAGGCGGAACGGGCAAGCCTTTGTTTGTTATCGCTACGGATACCAAAGAAAATGTCATCTATGTAGGACTTGGAGAAGATCATCCAGGTCTCTTAAGGCATGCTCTTTTTGTAGAAAATGATCAAATTCATTGGATTCGAGAGGATTTGAAGCTTCAGCCTGGAGAAACCGCCCGATATGAAGCAAGAATCCGATATCGACAAGCCCTTTCCGGAGCCACTCTTTTGCAGCGCGAAAATGGTCTGTACATCATCTTTGATCAAGCCCAAAAAGGAATCGCCTCCGGCCAATTCGTAGCATGGTATCAAGGTGAAGAGTGCATTGGTTCAGGTACCATCTATTGAACCCGAATCGAATGTTGGAGATTATCTACGAAGACGCTGGACTGATTGCTATAAATAAGCCGGCAGGCCTTTTGGTTCACCGAACGAAACTAGCGGCAGAAGAGCAGCATGAGCTTGCCATTCAAATGCTTCGGGATCAAGTTGGAGTCCATGTCCATCCTGTTCACCGATTGGACAGGGCTACTTCAGGGGTTTTACTTTTCACTAAGAATCGAGACTTGATTCCCCTTGTAGAAAAGGAATTCGCTGAGCGAAGGGTGAAAAAAACTTACTTGGCGCTAGTTCGGGGTGTACCGAGAGAAGCTCAAGGTACTTTTGATCGTCCGTTAGAAAGTGAGCGAAGTAAAAAACTTCAGGAGGCAATTACCCGCTTTAAAGTCCTTTTCTCAGCAGAAATTCCTTTTGATACCACAGGTCGATACCCAAGCAGTCGCTATGCTTTACTGGAGCTTTCTCCTGAAACTGGCCGAACACATCAGATTAGAAGGCATTTAGCACAAGCCAGACATTACATCATCGGAGATAAGAAACACGGAGACAATAAACAGAATAAGTTTTTTGAAGCTCAATTCAAGCTCCATAAAATGCTGCTTCATGCCCATACTTTGGAGTTCACCCACCCGATTGAAAATAAGCTCATCCGAATTCAGGCAGCACTACCTGTACACTTTCGGGCAATTTTAGTGGATCTGGGGATTAAAGCGGAAGAAGTTTTGAATTTGAGTTAATCCCTATTTCTATTTCTCGTATTTTAAGGCAATTAAACCCAATCAGATGAATAAAAAGATTTTAAGCTTGGCACTGCTAGTCTCACTTTCAGGCCTTGCTACTGCGCAGCAAGAAACAATCGAAAAGCGATTTAAAGAAAAAGAAGCAATTGGTCATTTTACCTATTTAGCCTCAGATGAATTGATGGGAAGAGATCCCGCCCGTCCTGAGATGGCTTTAGCTTACAATTACATTGCAAAATTTCTAAAAAAGTACAAAGCTCAGCCAATCCCGGGAGCGGATGGCTATTTCCAAAATATCCCTTTCAATCTTTCCGCTCCGCCAAAAACCGGAGAATTGATGATAGGGAACACCAAATATTCACAAGGCGAAGAACTCCTAGTCTTAGATGGAGAGGCGGCTACGGGTGACTATGAAGTAGTGGATTTGGGATTTGGTACGGAAGAGGACTTTGCTGGCAAAGATGTCAAAGGTAAGGTAGTCATTACCAACGTGGGCGCACCAGATCAGATGAGCCCTGCTGCCCTTTTTGCCCTTGGAAGATCAAAGACGGCAAGAGCGCAAAAAGCCGGAGCAGTAGCCTTGGTAGAGCGATTCAATATTCCTTCCGTTCCGTGGCAATTGGTTGCCAACTTTCTAAACCGACCTACGCTTGGAATCGATCAGGGTGAGAGCTCCAGCCTACCCTATCTTTGGGTGAAGGATACAGAAAATTCCCTCAGCGAAGGAAAAGTAAAAAACATTCAACTGAATGTGGCAGGTAAAAACAATACCAAAATTGAGGGAAAAAATGTGGTGGCTTGGATCGAGGGAACTGACCCTGAGCTGAAAGACGAGTATCTATTGCTATCAGCTCACTATGATCATGTGGGAGTGGGTACACCTGATGCGGAAGGAGACTCCATTTACAATGGTGCAAGAGACAATGCTGTCGGAACGGTAGCCGTGATGAATGCAGCAAAATACTTTGCAAAAAATCCACCGAAACGATCCATTATCCTAGCACTTTGGACCGCAGAAGAAAAAGGGCTTTTGGGTTCGGCCTATTTCGCTGAAAACCCATTGATTCCTCTAGATAAGATCATCTATAATCTGAATATTGACAATGGTGGCTACAATGATACCGAGATAATTACCGTCATTGGTTTGGGAAGGACTAGCAGTGATCCACTGATTAGTCAGGCAGCATCAGAGTTTGGACTGGAAGCAATCGCAGACCCTTCTCCTGAGCAAGGACTTTATGATCGCTCTGATAATGTGAATTTTGCTAGAAAGGGAATTCCTGCACCTACCTTCTCTTTGGGTTTTAGAGCCTTTGATGATGAGATCAGCAAATACTACCACAAGCCAGGTGATCATGTGGACAACTTTGATTTGGACTATGCGGTGAAATATTGGAAATCCTATATCCGAGCTGCTGAACTTATCGCTAATGATGCTGCAAAGCCAAAATGGGTTGCCGGTGACAAGTACGAGCAGGCAAGCAAAGAGCTTTACGGAGATCGATAATTGATTGACTCTTAAAAATTCAAACCCGGGGACGATTCAAGTTTCCGGGTTTTTTGTTTTTTAATAGATTCTAAAAGGAAAAATTGGTACTCTCCTGTAGGAACCACAGCCAGCTGTGAAAAACTAAATTTTTTATTTCCTATACCATTTTGTCATTTTTCAGCTCAAAAACGCCCTGATTCTCATCAAGTTCAAACACGATATCATTTTCTTGGTCAGGCAAAGGCTCTTTGTGCTTATTTTCTCCAGATATTATTTCGTCTGGTATTCCATCTGGAAAGGCATCGCAACCGCCTTCAAACCTTCTGAAATGTTTACACTTAAAACAAACTAAATCCACTGCTTCCATATGCATATTTTTTAAGGTGTTTTTAGTTATTTACTCAATACTTTCCGAATACTTATTTGAATCTATATATTAAAATTCCCTAAAAAAATACTGCTGAACTCTTCTAAGTCTTATTTTTTACCAATTCTATTAAGTTATATTATATATTTTTTTCCCAAAATCTTTTAACCAAAGGATGCTTGCTTACAGTTGCTGTAATTATGAATTGCTTTCAAATCGACCAGAGGGAGATTCATGAGCTCCTTTGAATTCAAACAATCAGCGAAAAAATTGGTACTTTCCTGTAGGAATCACAGCTCCATCCAAAGACCCCAGGTTCCCAGACATGTTGTGAATTGCTTTCAAATCGACCAGAGGGAGATTCATGAGCACCTTTGAAAACAAACAATTAGCGAACTAAATTGGTACTTTCCTGTAGGAATCACAGCTCCACCATTAGCCAAGAAAGTATCCATTGTGTTGTGAATTGCTTTCAAATTGGTACTTTCCTGTAGGAATCACAGCAAGAAAACACAAATAGCTAGGAAGCCATTGGTTGTGAATTGCTTTCAAATTGGTACTTTCCTGTAGGAATCACAGCCCGAGTCAGGCAGGCTCAATAACCTAGAGAGTTGTGAATTGCTTTCAAATTGGTACTTTCCTGTAGGAATCACAGCTCTTGAATTTTTAGGAAAATGACATGATTAGTTGTGAATTGCTTTCAAATTGGTACTTTCCTGTAGGAATCACAGCAATCCTTGGCAAACCGTTCCATAACGGTTTGTTGTGAATTGCTTTCAAATTGGTACTTTCCTGTAGGAATCACAGCAGTATAGTATTTAATCAAAACTCGAGTTCTGTTGTGAATTGCTTTCAAATTGGTACTTTCCTGTAGGAATCACAGCCTCCGCGCTGGTAGCTATGTCCGGGGATATGTTGTGAATTGCTTTCAAATTGGTACTTTCCTGTAGGAATCACAGCTCCCTTTTCGAAGACGTGCCGAACTGAATCGTTGTGAATTGCTTTCAAATTGGTACTTTCCTGTAGGAATCACAGCTATTCAGTTTTGCATTTGAATCAATTTTTCGTTGTGAATTGCTTTCAAATTGGTACTTTCCTGTAGGAATCACAGCTTTGTTTCGTAATTCAGAATAGAAAGCCTGTTGTGAATTGCTTTCAAATTGGTACTTTCCTGTAGGAATCACAGCTAAAAAGCAGTTTGTAACCCAAGTATTGTGTTGTGAATTGCTTTCAAATTGGTACTTTCCTGTAGGAATCACAGCTTTTGCATAGGTGCTGTTATAGGCAGCTTTGTTGTGAATTGCTTTCAAATTGGTACTTTCCTGTAGGAATCACAGCCCTGAGCTACCCACATGCAGGTGAAGTTTCGTTGTGAATTGCTTTCAAATTGGTACTTTCCTGTAGGAATCACAGCATACCCCACGCTAAGTGGCTGGTATGCTGTTTTTTATGTCCTATTTTAGAAATTCAAAAAATGGGTGATTACTATAGCTGAGGATTTATGCTAAATTGATTTTCTTTCCAAACTTACCTTTTCCTCCTAAAATAATTCCAATTGCTGTGGCGGAGCTTCCTTTTCTTTTGGTTTGGTCCCGTAAAAGACTTCCATCATTCCAAACTGCTTATCAGTTATCGACATAATGCCTACTTTTCCTTTGGGAGGCAGGTTTATTTTGGTTCGCCGGATATGGACTTCTGCATTTTCCCTACTAGCGCAGAAGCGCATGTATATCGAAAACTGAAACATCGCAAAACCATCATCCAAAAGTTGTTTCCGGAATTTCGCCGCAATCTTCCGGTCCTTTCGGGTCTCGGTAGGCAGGTCAAAAAATACTAAAACCCACAAGCTACGGTACTGATTAAGTCTGGAATAATACCTTTCATCCATATTCTGGATAAATGATTTTACGACTATTCCCTGCAAAACAATCAAATAGCGATGAGGTCGTACGAGAGGCCGCTACCATTAGGGGACTTTTTTGTCCATCTATGACTACATCTAGGGCTGGAATACTTAAAAGCTCGGTTTTGAGTTCCGTATTTAGCACCTCAAAGGAGTCATAATTCTCTACAATATGGGAAACCACCAAATCCACAAAAGGTCGATAAGGCTCCATGATGTCGTCTGCCAGGCAGTAGGCATTGTATTTATTTCGATGCCAAATTCCCAAACCAGGAAGCAAGCCTGAGGAGACCAAAGCCCTGGCAATGACCGCTCGCAAAATGGCGTAACCATAATTCAATAAATTATTAGGCGGTATTCCCATTTGTCCCCGGTTGAAATCAGGAATATGAAATAAATTTTGCCAGTAGATTGCAGCTGCCTGTGCTTCATTGTTGCCCGAATCTCCCGAGGTAACATTTCTATACAGATACTCCAGTCTTTTGCAGGCTTTCCCTTTTTCTTTTAGCAAGGAATATTGATTTTTGATTTTTGCAGAAACCGTTTGTTGCCAAAGGTTCTTTTTCAGTGGTTTGGAAGCTTCCAATTGATAGCGTACCCGTTCCGTTTGCTCTGAATGCCCATGCATGGGTAAGAGTAGCCCATCAGGAAGATGCTGTGCATTGCAAGAAACCACTGCCACTTTTCTGGCAGTTAGCTTGGCCAAGAGTCCACTGGTAATAGTAAGCTGTTGGTTTTCCAAGACAATCATCCCAATATCTTCAATCGGGATGGTACGATCCTGTTTTTCCTGGTCTGGAAAACTCACGATCAACTGCTCATTTTGAGTTCGGAGATAAG
>NZ_JAPEIB010000056.1:0-15147 GCF_028823735.1 Algoriphagus sp. NF | reverse complement strand
TCACTAGCTGTCTAAGAATATTTGGCTACGTGTAGGATTCCGAAGAGTCATATTGTCTGATAAAAAAATGATAGGAAGTCCGCCTTTATTTGGAAAGTGCAAGGATAGTTGTCAAGCCAAATGTAGTATTGCTTTGAAGTCGCTCTTGCACTGGGTCCGCCAATTTTGAATGAGTAGTTAGTTATACGCCCACCTATATTTAAAATATCATCGCTTGAAGACAAAGTTGGTCTTGTTGTGTGGTGGTATAGAAAGAAAAGTCCAACCGCAAGGCTAGCAACTGTCGTTGTGTATTTGTTAGTCCAACTTAGTATTTTCTTAAGTGTCTTCAATTCCGTGTCGTATTTTTATAATTACCGCTAACTAGTAAATAACCTCAATGATATGTAATTTTTTCAAATGCCAAGACTTGAAATTGCCCCATCGCTTGTTGGTTCATTTCCACTTGATTTGAAGAGGGTTAAACTAATTTCTAAATATAAGAATAAACTCTAACTCTATGACATCGGGAAAGTAATGGGAAGGAGCCAATGATAGTAGGACTTACTGGATCTTCCTACTCTTGATTTTGGAGCGGATGAGAAAAAAAGCATCAATTAACCCCATGATCAATAAGCCATAGCCTAGGTAATTTTTAAAACTGCCGAGGTCTTCAGGCTTGATAAAAACTGTATTTATCAATCCCAACACAATAAAAAGGAGAGTTCGGATAAGGGGCCAGCTGATTTTTGAATTCGATTCCATAAAATTGAATAATTAGATGAACAATAAATACATAAAGAAAATGAGCCCCAAAACCGCCATGAGCATAAAGATCCATAACCATTTCTTCCTTTTGTAACGGTAGTCCTGAATGTGTTTCTCCTCGATGGAGACTTCTCCTGCTTCATTTAAAAAATCTTCCAGTTGACTGATTTTGAATTGGTTGTGATAATTTTGGGTATAAAAACTGATTCCGAAACTGAGCAAAATGCCAATTCCATAGACCACATAATCATCCCATTCGAAAGTGGGAATCTTTCCATATTTTTTCTGCAGATAGAAGTAGGAGCCAATGAGAAATACGAGTGTCGCTGTAGTAGCAGATACCCAAATGGATTTTCGGAAGTGGGTATAGTAAAACGCAAGACTTGACTGCAAATTCTCAACTACTGAGTCACCTGATTTAAAATGGGAAAGCTTTCTTAAGATACCTGCCTGAATGAAGATCCCTATTGACAAAATGGCCAAAAAAGACAGCAGGGCAAACGAAATAGTAACTCCTCCCATGAAAAATAGGAGATAGAATACCACCATGAGTAGGATTGATTTTAGTGTGATATCAAGAATCAAGGAGGACCTAAATTGACTGCGAATACTTTTTGAGGAAGACCGAATAAATTGACTGATGTCCTTCTCTGTCAACCTTTTTTTTTCGAAAATGGGCTCCTTTTTCCAAGCCTCTTTATACTTATCCAGATTGATTGATTCCATGATTATTGAAGCTTTTGGATTAGTTGGGCTAGTTTTGCTTTGATTCGTACCAATTTGACACTCACGTTTTTTATGGAGATACCGATCGTATCCGCTATTTCCTCGTAGCTTTTTTCATCCAGCCAAAGCAGAATGATGGCTTTTTCGATTTTGTTGAGCTGAGAAATGGCTTCATATAAGACTTTGACATCTTCCGAGGCTTCCATCCGACTTATGCTGTCATCCCCTACAGACGGCATTTCGACATGTAGGAGCAATAAATTGGGCTTTTTAATTTGCGTGATGGCTGTATTCAATGCCACTCGATACATCCAGGTAGAAAAAGCTGAATTCTCCTTGAAACTCGGATAAGACTTCCATAACTGAAGGATGATTTCCTGATATAGGTCCTCCCGGTTAGATTCATTTTTGGCATAGACAAAGCATATTTTGTGGATAATTCCTTGATGCTTTTCTATCCGTGAAATGAACTCCTTTTCTGTTTCTATTGCTGGACGCATGAGGAAATCAGCTTCTAAAGCCTTTTTTACAGAAATAAGATGGCAAAAAAGACGATGATCCCCAAGAGTAGGAGCCCTGTCAAAAGCTTGGTCTTTTGTCTTAGCTGTTGGCTTTCCTCCTTTTGAAGCTTCTGCTCGATCAAAATCCCAATCACTGTTCCGATGGGGAGTGAAGAGGAAATGGCGATGACGAAGTTTTCGGTTAGGATAAACAATCCTATTCCCAGGATAAAGGTGATCAATGCGCCAATAAGGTAGCCGGCTCCTTCGAATAGAGTAGTTTGTTGATTTTTGGTAGTTTTCATTTTCCTGCCGTTTGGTGACTTCTTTACTTCGTTAGTCTATCCAGACAGTAAAAAACTACAGGGGAAAGGGGAAAAATTTTTCAGTGGTAAAAAACTCCATTTTATACTTAATAATTTGAATGGAGAAACTAATCAAAAAATCAACTGATACATCTCTTCCAGTTTACTGACTTGGATGACTTTGATTTTAAACTTGGATAGATCAAGTCCCTTGACGGCATACTTGGATACTACGATCTTTTTGAATCCCAACTTTTCCGCTTCGGAGATCCGGTTTTCTATGCGAGAAACGGCACGAACTTCTCCGCCCAATCCCACTTCTCCCGCAAAACAAATCTGTTCGGAAACCGGCGTATCCTCATAGCTGGAAATCAAACTTGCACATACCGCCAAATCCAAACCCGGATCATCCACACGCATCCCCCCTGCCACATTCAGAAAGACATCCTGATTGCCAAGACGCATTCCTCCCCGCTTCTCCAATACGGCCAAAAGCATATTCAGCCGCTTGGCATCATGTCCCGTACTGGTTCGCTGGGGAGTTCCGTAAGTAGCAGGACTGACGAGCGACTGTATCTCAATTAATAGCGGTCGATTGCCCTCTAGCATCGCACCGATGGCGACGCCATTCAGCACTTCCTCTCGCTGGGTTAGAAGAATCTCAGATGGATTGGCAACGGACCGAAGCCCATCTACCCGCATCTCATAGATGCCAAGTTCGTGAGTCGAGCCGAAACGGTTTTTGGAGGTTCGCAGAATCCGATAGGTCAGGTGACGATCCCCTTCAAATTGTAAAACGGTGTCGACCATGTGCTCCAAGACCTTGGGTCCGGCAATGGAGCCTTCCTTGGTCACATGCCCGATCAAAAAAACCGGCGTGCCCGTTTCTTTGGCAAATTTCATCAGTTCTGCCGTACATTCCCTCACTTGCGAGACCGAACCGGCGGCGGATTCGACGTATTGGCTATTTAGCGTCTGGATGGAATCGATCACCAAAAAATCAGGCTTTAAGAGTTCGACCTGCTGAAATATCTGTTGGGTATTCGTCTCCGAAAGTACATAGCAATCCGGGTTGGAGACTGCCATACGATCTGCCCGCATTTTGATTTGGGCTTCGGATTCTTCGCCGGAGACATAGAGAATGGTTTTGCCACTAAGCGTTAGCGCGATCTGAAGCATCAAAGTGGACTTTCCGATGCCCGGTTCACCACCGATCAGCACCAAAGAACCCGGCACAATTCCTCCTCCCAGTACCCGATCCAGTTCCGGATCGCCTGTCACCCAGCGAGCCTGCTCCTCGTAGTTGACCTCTTTGATTTTTTTTGGGGTATTGGTCTTTTTGGTCCCGCTGCCACTCGGTTTCCAGGTCCCTTTTCCACTTTCTTCCTTTTGGATGATTTCTTCCACATAGGTATTCCATTGCCCACAGGAAGGACATTTTCCGAGCCATTTGGGGCTTTGCGCCCCGCAGTTTTGACAGAAGAAAGAGGTTTTTATTTTAGCCATTAGAGGAGTAGCAAGTAGTTAGTATCAAGTAGCAAGTAGATAGAAACAAGAGCTTAGAGCCAAGAAACAAGAATCAAGAGTCAAGACGCAAGATAAACTATCTAGCTTCTAGCATCTTGTCTCTTGTTTCTAATTTAATGCGCTTCCAACCAATCATTTCCCAAACCAACTTCTACTTCGATCGGTACTGCGATATCAATGGCTTCGGACATCAATTTGGGCACTCCTTTTTTCAGAAGTTCCACCTCGTCTTTGTGCGCATCAAATACCAATTCATCATGCACTTGCAAGATCATCTTGGACTGCAATTTTTCTTTTTTCATCCAATCATGAACTCGAATCATGGCAACTTTAATCAGGTCAGCTGCTGAACCCTGAATCGGTGCATTGATAGCATTTCGCTCTGCAAAACCTCGCATGGTTTGGTTCCGGCTGTTGATATCCCGGAGGTAGCGACGCCGACCCAAAATAGTCTCCACGTATTCCTCACTTCTTGCTTTTTCGATCACCCCATCCATGTAGGCTTTGACCGCGGGAAATTCCTTGAAATAAGCGTCGATGATTTCCTTGGCCTCTCCTCTTGGGATGGAAAGTCGCTGGGAAAGCCCAAAAGCTGAAATACCGTAAATAATGCCAAAATTGGCTGTTTTGGCTTTTCGGCGCATATCGGAGGTCACTTCCTCTAGGGGTACCTGGAAAATCTTTGCTGCCGTGGTGGCATGGATATCCCGCCCGTTTTTGAAGGCTTCGATCATGGATTCATCCTTAGAAAAGGCAGCCATGATTCGGAGTTCGATCTGCGAGTAATCCGCTGCCAAGAGGACATGATTCTCATCGCGGGGGACAAATGCCTTTCTGATTTCCCGTCCACGATCGGTACGAATCGGAATATTTTGGAGGTTTGGATTGATCGAGGAAAGACGACCGGTAGCGGCCACAAATTGATTGTAGGTGGTATGAATCCGACCGGTTTTTTCATTGATCATGGTGGGCAAAGCATCCACGTAAGTGGACTTGAGTTTCACCATTTGACGGTAGTCCAAAATGGCCTGAGCGATTTCATGCTCTCCTGCCAATTTGCTCAAAATTTCCTCTCCGGTGGCGTATTGCCCTGTTTTGGTCTTTTTGGCTTTCGGATCAAGTTTTAGCTTTTCAAACAATACATCGCCCAACTGCTTGGGAGAAGCCAGGTTGAATTTTACACCAGCCAACTCATAGACCCGTTTTTCGATTTCCTGACTTTCGGTTTCGAGTGATTTGCTCAATTCAGCCAAGCTATCGGTATCGATCCGGACCCCTTCGAATTCCATATCGGTTAGGACTGGAATCAGCGGATTCTCCACTTCGTAAAACAACTTTTCAAGCTCGTTTTCCTTGAGCGTCGGGTCAAATTTTTCTTTCAGCCGAAGGGTAATATCCGCATCCTCAGCGGCATAGGCAGTGACGGTGTCTTCGTCCACATCCCGCATATTGCCTTGATTTTTCCCTTTTTTTCCGATGAGTTCCGTGATAGATACCGGCTTGTAATTGAGATATTGCTCCGCCAAAACGTCCATTCCATGTTTCCCTTCCGGCTCGATCAGGTAGTGGGCTAGCATGGTATCATAAAGCGCTCCTTTGACTTCGATGCCGTAATTTTTCAATACCAGAAGGTCGTATTTGATGTTTTGACCAATTTTAAGGATGGATTCATTTTCGAAAAAGGGTTTCAAAATCTCCAAAATCCCTGCGGTTTCTTTCTGGTCATCCGGGCAAGGGATGTAGTAGGCTTCTCCGCTTAGGTAGGCGAAAGAAAGGCCGACCAATTCAGCCTCCATGGCATTGAGCGAGGTGGTTTCGGTATCAAAGCAAACTTCCTTTTGCAAGAGCAAATATTCCAAAAGTTCTTTGACTGCTTCTTTACCTTTGATTTTGTGATAATGATGAAAATTGCTGTCAATGGTCTCGGGGATGACAGGTGCGCTGGTATTGACGGTTTCTTCTTCAAATTCGATTTCTGTACTCGCAGACGAACTGCTGCTGCCCGAATCCCCGAAAAGTCCTAGTTGCTCATTTTGCTGAATGACGGCTTTCTTGCCCTCTTCTTTGAATACACGCTTGGAAAGCGTGCGGAATTCCAATTCGGTGAAAATTGCCCGAAGCTTTTCCTCGTCAAAGCCGTCGTAGCGTAGTTCCTCTTCCACAAAATCTACCGGTACATCGATTTTGATAGTGGCCAATTCTTTGGAAAGGAGTCCTTGCTCAGCAAAGTTTTCCACATTCTCTTTTTGCTTTCCTTTGAGTTGATCCGTGTTTTTGACCAATTCTTCCACCGTACCAAACTCTTTGAGCAGTTTGGTGGCGGTTTTCGCTCCAATCCCCGGGATACCCGGAATATTATCCACCGAGTCACCCATCAGTCCCAAAATATCCCGAACCTGATCCACATGCTCAATATCCCACTTGGCACAGACCTCTTTTGGACCCATGATATCCACACCATTTCCCATAAAGGCTGGCTTGTAGAGAAAAATATGATCATCCACCAATTGGCCGTAATCCTTGTCCGGGGTCATCATGTAGACAGTGAAGGATTCGCGCTCAGCTTTTTTGGCAATCGTGCCAATGATGTCATCTGCTTCGAAGCCATCCATTTCCAAAAGAGGAATATTAAAGGCTTTGACGATTTCTTTCACCCAAGGAATAGAAACCGTGATGTCTTCAGGCTGCTCTTGCCGATTAGCCTTATACTCTACAAACTGTTCGTGTCGAAAAGTAGGTGCTGAGGTATCAAAAGCAACCGCGATATGTGAGGGCTTTTCTTTATTTAATACCTCCAGGAGCGTATTGGTAAATCCCAGCATCACGCCGGTATTGAGTCCTTTGGAATTGATTCTGGGATTTTTGCTGAATGCAAAATGGGCCCGGTATATCAGGGCCATCGCATCGAGAAGGAAAAGTTTATGGGCTTGTTTTTGAGTCATTTTATCTTGGGTCCAAATGAGCAGTTGAAGTTACAAAAAATCCCCTGCCTGAGGCCCCAATCCTGGCTACTAAAGCTTTTTAAATTAAAATATCCTGTTTGGGTCTAACCCGAAACATGCATTAGAATTTCTATTATAAGCCCAAACCGCTTCAAAATCAATCGCTTTGCTGCATTTACCTCAATCATCGTAGCGGTGCTATGATTCATTCACTAAATGCTTGATTTTCTTTCGGTTTGAACTCTCACTATGAATTCAAATGCATAATCTGGGTTTAAGAACTAGCCTCCTCTTTCCTTAAATATTCCCGAACTTGCAAAGCCCGGAGGAAGATGAGGATAAGCGGAATCAGCCAAAGTAATTCATTAAAAATCAGGTGAAAACCTGTCCGCTTATTCCAATCAAGATCTGGTAAGAAACCGAGTGAAAACCAGATGGCCAGAATGATTTTTCCTGTCAAACCCGCCAGAATCAAATATACCCAACTCACCGGGTAGAAGGCCGACACAAATATGATCAGCCCAACTACTAGCCCTAAGTTGCCATACCACATAGCCGGAACGTCAAAAACTTGTCCAGGCTGAATGGCTAGCCAGGCGATCAATTCCTCCCCAAACCACTTGAAAAATGCGGACCAAGCGATCGTGTACATACCTGCTAGTAAGAGCAGGCCTCTGAAATACATAGGAAAAATGGGGAAATCAGGCTTTTGATCCATGAACGGTTTGAATTTTTTCAGCTAAATAAACACCTTCGGCGCGTGCTTGTTTTTGCATAATACAAAACTATCTCATGGAAAGAAAAAATAGACCACATTCAGGCTTTTTTGTAGCTCTTGGAATCGGAGCGGCTTTAGGGCTTGGATTTACTGCCGGAAAAATGATGGGAGAAATCACCCCTCAAAGCATCGATCATGCTGCGGACTTGATCGGGCTTTCATTTACTCCTGCCGAAAAAGACAGCATGATTTCCCGTCTGGAAAATCAGCGCTCCAATCTCCAATCTTCCAGAGAATACAAACTGGAGAATGCCATCGCCCCATCTTTGGTTTTTAATCCACTTCCAATTGGATTTCAGCCAGAAACCAGACAAGTACCGCTTGATTTTGGATTGGCAGAAAATGTAGAGTTACCTCCTTCCGACGTAGATATCGCCTATACCCCGGTACATCAATTGGCAGGCTTGATCAAAAGCGGTAAGCTTTCCAGTGAGCGTCTGACTCAAATCTACTTGGATCGAATCAAAACCTATTCTGATACTTTGCAGTGTCTGATTACCTTGATGGAAGAAGACGCACTAGCCAAGGCCCGATTGATGGATGCGGAATTGGCATCGGGTCGCTATCGAGGCCCTTTGCATGGAATCCCTTATGGCATCAAGGATTTGCTGTCGGTAAAAGGCACCAAAACCACTTGGGGTGCCGCGCCTTATCAAGACCAAGAAATTGATGAGACTGCCCAAATTGTCACCCAGTTGGATGAAGCAGGAGCTGTCCTAGTCGGTAAATTTACCCTCGGGGCCTTGGCCATGGGGGATGTTTGGTACGGTGGAGTGACTAAGAATCCGTGGAACTTGGAGCAGGGATCCAGTGGATCTTCCGCCGGCTCGGCTTCTGCAGTATCTGCAGGTTTGGTTCCCTTTGCCATCGGCACAGAAACTCTAGGCTCTATAGTATCTCCTAGTACGCGAAATGGAGTAACAGGTCTTCGTCCTACATATGGCCGCGTAAGTAAGCATGGAGCCATGGCACTCAGCTGGTCCATGGATAAAATCGGTCCGATTTCCCGCTCAGCATTGGATAATGCAATTGTGCTTTCGGTTTTGAACGGGAAGGACTTCAAAGATGCTAGTACCATCGAGGCTGCATTTAATTATTCTTCGAAAAAAGACCTAAAGAGCTTGAAAATCGGCTATTTCAAGTCCTTTTTCGAAGGAAATCGAAGTTCGGACAATGATCGTAAAGTCCTGGAGTTTCTGAAAAATGAAGGTTTCGAATTACATCCTTTAGAGCTGGAAACCTCGATTTCAGCAGGGCCTTTAACCATGATGTTGATGGTGGAAGGCGCTGCAGCATTTGATGAATTGACTCGATTGGGTTGGGATGACGAATTGGTGGCTCAGGGAAGAAGCGCCTGGCCAAATCTATTTCGGGCAGCTCGATTGATTCCGGCGGTAGAATACGTGAATTTGGCTCGGCAGCGGTCTGTCTTGATTCAGGAAATGCACGAACTCATGAAAGAATATGACGTGATTGTGACGCCGAGCTATGGTGGTCAGCAGCTTCAGATCACCAATTTGACCGGTCATCCAGCGCTGTGTATGCCAAATGGTTTTAACCAAGGCGGCAGTCCTACATCCATTACCTTACTTGGAAATCTATTCGAAGAGGATAAATTGGTGCTTTTGGGGGATTATATTCAGCGAAAAACTGACTGGCAGGCTAAACGCCCTCCTATGTTTGATAAGTAAATTTCTTTAGCCACAATCAGAGAGAAGTTTTTGAACCACTAAGTACGCAAAGAGCACTAAGTAAAATAAGCTTTGTGATCTTGGTGCACTTGGTGGTTTTATTTTTTCCACTGAGGGAACAGAATTTTGTGAAAAGTTTACTCGCTAATGTACGTGCTTGCATAAGGGACAAGTAGGACTTTACAAACTTTTCCTTTTGTCGACATGCGTATCTCACGCACGTTTTCAAAGAAGTTGAATTCTACACATTGCAAAAAGGACTTTTGAAGGGAAACACTTCTTTTCCAAAAAAATAGTGTTGGAGAAAGGTCCTTCTGAGACTGGGGCTTTGCTCTCGCTGTGACGATAAGTATGCTTAAATCAATACCTAAAACAAGGTATTGTTCGTGCTCGCTGGTTTCGGCTTTTGGGATCCCCCCAAAGGAATCGGTAAGTAACGGACACTTCATGAGCCCCACCTGAATTGCGAAGCCCGAGTTTGGAAACCGTATAGTCAAACGAATATCCGATATCCAGCCCTGTTGGCAAGGAAACGCCAATCAGGGCTATGACTGCTTCGTTATTCGGAAGTGCGTTTTTGGTAGGCAATCCTCGATACCACAATCCTAAGACAAGCGGATCAAGATAGAGCTGTGTTCCCACATCCAATTGATTGAAAGGGTCTTGTTGCTTGTAGTTGAAGGCAAAAGAGATCGCCCTCTCCTGATAGGCATGGGTGAAATAATCGCGACGGCCTCCTGTCAGGTCAAATTTGATTCCCCCCTGAAGTGAAAGTTTCATCGGTAGCTCAGAAATCTGATCTTCCACAAAGCTGATATTGGGTTCTCCCAAGTGATGAGCCGATGCCCCAAGCCAGATATTTTTGGTATAAAACATTCCGCCTACGGCGAAATCAAAAAAGTTGTATCGGCTGTCAATGGGGATCCCGTCCAATTCGTCTGTTATTCCTCCAATGGTTCCGTTGATGATATCAATTTGCGTCCCAAAGACCAAATCCGAGAAAAAGGCATCCCGCTGCATGTAGCTTGCCTGCCCTCCCAGACGGAAGTAAGTGTCTTCGCCGAGTTGTAGCTTGTATGCATAGGAAAGGCCCACTTCATTAGTAGAGAGATTAGCCATACTCTCACGGTTTCCATTAAAAATCAGGCCGATTCCAGAGTTGTAATCAAAGACGTAATGATCAATGTAAAAGGAGTAAGAATTGAAGCTTTGATCCAGACCGGGCCATTGATTCCGATAATTGACGCCGATTCTTGTGAGTTCAGAGCCACCAGTAAGTGCAGGGTTTAGGTAGAGTGGAGCTGCGTAGAATTGGGAATACTGTACGTCTTGGGCTTTTGCCAAGCCAGCATAAATCCAAAAAATCAGAATAAGTACGCTATATAATTTTCCCCTCCTCATTTATCTGATCAACACAAAAACTCCTGACCTTTCTTCTTTTTCCCCAGATCGTGTGGTGAAGACTGCCCGGTAAACATAATTTCCATTAGGGACTTTCTTTCCGTTCAGTGTTCCATCCCATCCCATCGTCTCAAGTGAGTTGGCTTCAAATATCAATTCTCCCCAGGTATTGAAGACATAAAACTCCATGGAGGCTATTCCTCTATATTGAGGTTTGAAATATTGATTCTTGGTGCCATC
This sequence comes from Algoriphagus sp. NF, assembly GCF_028823735.1. Taxonomy (NCBI): domain Bacteria; kingdom Pseudomonadati; phylum Bacteroidota; class Cytophagia; order Cytophagales; family Cyclobacteriaceae; genus Algoriphagus; species Algoriphagus sp. NF. The sequence continues at coordinate 4,290 of NZ_JAPEIB010000056.1, read as the reverse complement.
AGGAGTGAAAGCATTTGGTACCATGATTACATAGTCGTCAAATACCTGAATGACTCGCTGATACTCTGCCACGCATCCAAATTCGTCTATGGTAGTCAAAGTAACGGTATAGCTTCCCTTCTTTTGATATTCATGACTTGGGTTTTGGTCTGAACTGGTGGAGCCATCACCAAAGTCCCAATTCCAAATGATGACTTTACCTAGGGACACATCTTGGAATTGTACCGGTTCCTGAATTTGCACTTCCGCATTCGTGAGAATATTACCACCTCCTAGATCAACTTCATAATTGAATTCAGGTATCAATTCAGTATCAGAAATAATCACTTGGATTCGCTGTTCAGCTGACCAGCAATCTGCACCTCTCAGACTAGTGCTAACTTGATAAGAACCACTCAAGTTTACAGCATCAATTTCATCCATTCTCATTGATCCTCCAGTCGGGTCAATGATGTTGTAGTCGTAGATATTCGGATTAAACCCTTCGATAAACTGTGTCAGGTCAACGGTTCCTTGGGGATCGCAGACGATCGATGGGTTGGATACCCTTAAATTCGGTATTGGATAGACAAATACTTCTACCGGCACAAGTTCTGGTTCACAAACTCCATTTCCAGAAATACCCACATAGTACACATAAGGATCGCTTTGACCACTTAATCCGCTAATAGAAAGTTCCCCTGTTGAGCTATTTACTTGATAAGTGACAGACCCTGAGTTTCCGGTATTTATTTCGCCTGTTCCGTTGGCATTTTGATACCAGGTAAATACAGGACTGATACCCGTTTGGGTAGTGCTTGCTTGAATACTTGCTGTCTCTCCTTCGCAAATTTCGACCCCGGATGCAGAAAGAGGAGTTGGAAGGTCCTCCAATTCAATCTGAGCAGGAATGCTCAGTTGACAATTTATTCCATCTGGATTTTCATCCAAGATCAAGAAAGAATAGCTCCCTGATTCCAAATCTTGAAGAACTACCTGCCCTGAAGGAGAAGCAAAGGTTCCAAAGCTAGCTCCGTCTTTGGTCACCTCAACAGAATAGATTCCATAGCCTCCACTGATTGTAAAGGAAATGCTTCCATCAGCTGTGTTACAAGTAGGATCTACGAGTACGGGTTCGGAATAGCTCAGTGGAGCAGAAGGGCCTTGTACTTCAATATTTGGGCTTGACACGATACATCCTGCCCCACTTCGTACATATCCGGTATAAATTCCCGGGGCAACATCAAAAGTCCCTGAGCTCTGCCAGTCATTGCCGTTTAGAGAATATTCAAATGTGCTATCGCCGGCGCTTCCTTGTAGATTGATTGTTCCATTATCCCCAAAACAAACCTCATTACTCACTGTATAGCTAAGTGAAGGGATTCTATTGATCACAACTTGCGCCGATCCGATAAAATCTGGACAGACATCAGTGCCAGAAACAGTTGCATAGTAAGTCTGAGGAGAACCTGAGGCATCCAATCCTGAAATGGTTAATGTACCATTTGCTGATATTTGGAAAATGTGCCCGTTTGCATCTGGATTTGGATCAGATACAATTGGAATAGTTGCTGCAGCATCTTTAAACCATGAGTAAGTGGGATTGGGTGCTGAAGGATTGATCGAAGGAATCAGCACGGCATCTTCTCCTTCACAAATCCCCACATCGTCGATGATGATCTGAGTAGGACCATATACCAAAGTAACGGTGTTAGAAGTTTCTAAACATCCCTCAGCATCGGTGACTGTCAAATAATAATCTCCCGGGGCTAAATCATCAAATTCAACTTCTGGTCCTTGGAAGGTGGAAGTTTCGATGGCTGAGCCATCTCTGAAAAGCGTCACCTCATAAGGGCCCCATCCTCCACTAACTTCTGTAGAGATTACACCGATATCTGCTCCACATCCTGGATCAATCTGCCTTAGAGGATCTACTTCCAAAGGAGCATCAGGGCCTTCTACCACAACGGTGAAGTCTTGCAGACAAAATCCTTCATTACTTACTGAAATTGTATAAGTCCCCGGAGCATACTCAGCGGCTTCAAGTTCAGCCTGCGTCAAATTGTTTCCAGAAATGGAGTATTCGTAGAGTGGGTCAGCTCCGGCTATTATTCTGATTTTACCATCTTCTGCTCCAAAACACTGCTCTGGATCTGTTTCGAAATCAAGGGCTGGAACGGTACGCACCAAGGCTTCTACAGAGACATTTTCGTCATTACATACTACATGTAAATAATAAATGTATGGATCTCTATCCCCTTCTAACCCTGTGATAGTCAAGGCTCCACCAGCATCAATGGAATAGCTTACAGATGGATCAATCGCATCCGGACCATTGCTGATTTCTTGGGTTCTGGAAGCATCCTTATACCATACCAAATCAGACCCTGATGATCCGGAAACAGTATTAACTGGAGTCAATATGACTTCTTCGCCTGCACAGATTTCTACAGGAGCAATCACATAGTTAGGCCGAGGCTGCTCTTCAAGTACAAAGCTTTCCACAAAAAGACAGCCTTCCGCATCGGTGATAAGCAAGAAATAAGTGCCTGGTGCTAGGTCTATTGCTTGAGTAGGGTCTGTGGAGACTACCGGCCCAGTTTCACTTCCTTGTCTCCATTCTACAGAGTAATTTCCCCAACCACCGGAAATCTGAAGATTTTCGATGCTTCCATTAGCCAGACCACAACTGCTGCGAAGAATATCAGGAGCATTGATCGCGATTGGTGTTGTTCCTAAGACCTCTCCACTTACGCTGAAAACACAATCATTCCCTCCAGTGCTTCTTATGTCAATGGTATACGTTCCAGGACTTAGATTGGTGAAAAGTGTTGTACTCTGCCAGTCAGTGCCACTATTGATACTATACTCAAAATTTCCGTCTGACCCACTTGCTGAAACTTCGATGCTTCCATCTCCTGCACCAAAACAAGCTTCATTTTCTATGGCTAATGTAGCTGTGATAGGTTCTAGTACTGTAATATTTGCTTCAAATGGAGGGTTGGGACAATAACCCGGTCCTTCGGCGACCAAATAATAAGTGTAAGTGCCCGGTTGTAACCCAGTAACTTCAAGCTGCATGGTGGAGGCATCCACGACAAATGTCAATCCATCCGAATCAGGAGTGGCATTGGTGGTGATAGGGTTCTGCTGATTGGGGCTTTTGTACCAAGTCAATTCTGGATTTCCGGCTGTAGTGATTACCGGTAAAATGGTGGCCACATCTCCTGCACAGATTTCATCACTCATCGGATCTACAGAAATCTGTATCCCCACGTCATTGATCAGTTGCTGATTAAGTGTATGAGGGCATCCATTATCATCAGTCAAGCGAATTTCATAATCACCCGGAGCAAGATCTCTAAAGTCCAATGGGGAAGATGCGTTACTTTCAATTCGTATCGAGGAACCATTTTGGAAAAGCTCTACCTCGTAGGGTCCTACTCCTCCGCTGAAATTCACTCGGATCAACCCATTTGCTTCGCCACAAGCGGGCTGAATGACTTCATCAAAATCAAATAAAACCTCAGTTGGTTCGGTTAAGGTGACATCGGGCAGGGTAGTAGTACAGCCGGTAACGGTATTTCGTACTTCTGGACTGTAAAGGCCTGCGGTCAGATTATTGAAAACAGCACCTTGCCAAGATCCCCCATTTAGACGATATTCATAATCCGCTCCTGCCGCTGCATCCTCTGGGATAAAGGTGATACTTCCGGTCGCCTCTCCAAAACATAAGATATCAACTTTTTGGACTTCCTGAATTTTTGGGATAGGATTTACAGTAACTGAAGTGCTTAGCGGGGAAGGATTGCAGGTATTTGCTCCGGTGATAAATAGGGTATATTCGTAGGGCTGAGGGCTTTCGGACAGTCCGCTTATCGACAAAGATCCGGAATTAGCATCAATAGTATAAGTAATTGTGCCGACCGTTCCATTACTGATTTGATTGCCATTGCTATCCTCCCAAGTATAAATAATGTCAGCAGGATTGACATTACTCAGCAGGGTAATGGCTGGGGTTAAAGTGGCTGTTTCGCCAGGACAAATGATGTCATTGCTTACATCGAAAGTCGGAATGGGTGTATCTGGTAAAGAGATAGTAAATGATTCAGTACAGCCATTTTCATCCGTCACGGTGAGGGTGTAAGGTGTGTTGGGAGCTAGGTTTGAAATAGTATAAGTCCCTCCGCTTTGATTAGGCGAAATATTGTTATTATTAAGTGTAAAAGAATAATCCCCATTTGCATCAGGAGTTCCTCCATTTACGATAAAAGGTATTTCTCCATTTTCTAATCCACAATTTGGGTTGGT
>NZ_JAPEIB010000055.1:0-16547 GCF_028823735.1 Algoriphagus sp. NF | reverse complement strand
TTTTTTGGGCATCAGATTATGGGATATTTGACGTACTTCCTGAATAGATTGACTAAGCAACCCCATGGACTTTTCTTTGGACTTTTGTTCCTCATCAGATCCAGGCTTTTTCCCCAGATTTCCTACAAATATCTTGGCAGCGGTAAGGCTTTGTCCCAGTCCATCGTGTAGCTCGCGGGCTATTCGTGATCGTTCATTTTCTTCTGCCTCAATGACTGCCTTCAGTCGATTTTTCTCTTCGATCGCTATGAGGTTTTGAATCTCGAGCTGCTTTCGGTACCGACTCCTGTTGTACCACAATCCTCCCACCAGTGAGATTAAAATAAACCCACCTCCGGAGATAAACAGCTGCATTCGGTTGATCGATCTTTGTTGAGCTATATCTGCTTCTTGCAAAGCGATGAGTTGTTCTTTTTTCTCAGTTTCATAGCGTACCTCCATCTCCGAAAGACTGGCAGCTTTTTGGGCATTAAAAAGAGAGTCGGTGAGTTTGTTGTAATCTTCAAGGGCTTTGTAGCCTTCCTCCTGATCCTTTAGAGCTATTTTGCTCATGGCAAATGTCATTAGAGCTGAGGCATTGGCAGATCTGATTTGAAGTGAATCAGAAATTTTAAGGGATAAGTCTGCCAGTCGAGCGGCTTCTTCGAATCTTCCTGTTTTCAAGTAGAGATTTGCCAGTTCGGCATACCGATTCATCAGGTGAGATTGATTGACCAGCCCTTTGGAGATAGCGATAGCTTCCAAATAGAGATTTTCTGCCTCGGAGTAATTTCCTCGTCTTTCTAAGTTGGCCGCTAATCCTGAATAGGACTTGGATTCTTCAATGGGATAGTCCAGGGCTTCTGAAATCTTGAGGCTTTCAAACAAGATGGAGTCAGACTTTTCATATTCCTCCAATTCTGTGTAGATATATGAGAGGTTGCCGAGAGATGTCATGATATCGATACTATCAAGAATGGCCCTTCTGAGGTCATGAGATTCTTTTCCGAAGGTCAAAGCCTTATCGAAATCCCCCAAAGATTGGTAGATCAGCCCGATGTTGTTCGAGACCATGGCTTTATCATAGAGGCTTTCCTCTAGATCATAGCTTTTTTTGGCTTTATAGAAATGCTCCAATGCCTCCGTCAAAAGCCCTTTATTCCAATAATACATTCCAATATTATTGTCGAAATGGGCAAGCTGAAGTTCTTCGCCTGCTATTTCTGCCAATGCACGGCCTTTTCTATAGTACCAAATGGTGGAGTCAGGCCGGTTGGATTCATAGTATACTACCCCTTTGATTCGGTAGGTGATGATTTCACCTAAAGTATCTTGATACTTGATGGCAAAATTTTCTGCTTTATTGACATAGTGTAAAGCAGAATCAGTGTTCTCCTGAGCATAGTAAAAGCCAATTCGGAGTAAATCCAATACCTGATCTTTTTCCTCTAGTTTCCCGAGTGCTTGGCGAAGTGAGTCAGGATAAAGATAAACCTGAGCATTAATTTCAAAAATTACGAAAAAGGAGAAGAGTGTCAGGAGATTCTTCATTCCTGAACATACTAAATTCATTTTTTATCTGAAATTCCAAAGGAATTTTTTTGTGTAAGTATGTGGTTTTTTGTATTTCGAACCTTGTGATTTTTTCTGATGATCATTTCACTAATTAGATCATTTTATCTCTGAAGAGTAGTTTTTGGCGGATTTTTCGAAATAGGGAGATCATGTTTCTTTAGGTCGTCTGCTGGATAGAAACCCGAAAATCGGTTTTTGAAATCGGCAATTGACGTACTCGAACCCCGGTCGCATTGAAAATAGCATTGGTGATTGCAGGAGCAATCACCGGTGTGCTCGGTTCGCCTGCACCTCCCGGAGGATTTCCGGAATTGATGATATGCGTCTCTATTTTAGGAGCTTCACTCATGCGGGTGACCTGATAATCATGGAAATTGCTCTGGGCCACCGCTCCATTTTCAATCGTGATTTCACCGCTCATCGCTGCTGCCAGTCCATAGATGATTCCACTTTCCATCTGCGCTTTGAATCCATCCGGATGAATGGCAAAGCCGGCGTCTGCCACACAAACTACCCGGTGAACTTTGACCTTTCCTTCCACATTCACCTCCACTTCTGCAACTTCCGCCACAATAGAGCCGAAGGATTGGGCAATAGCGATCCCTCTTCCCCAATTGGTAGGCAAAGGGGAATCCCAATCAGATTTTTCTTGAATCAGGTCAAGTACTTTCTGAAATCTTGGTTTGTCCTGAGTAAGGCTTTTTCTGAAAGCTAAAGGGTCTTTCTTCGCTGCAAATGCGAGTTCATCTATAAAGGATTCGGTCAAAAATCCATGTACAGAATGGTCCACACTTCGCCAATTACCCCAAGGAACAAATGAGTTGGGACTCGTAAACTGAATCAATTGATTGGGAACAGAGTAGGGTAAATCCGCCGCTTCAGGTGGATGGTGCTTAAACAAAAACTGATGAGAATAAGCCACCGGATTTCCGGACTCATCCAAACCGGCCTTCATGCGGCTGATCGTTGCCTCGCGGTACACGTCATGCTGGGTGTCTTCTTCCCGTGACCAGATCAATTTGACTGGATAATCTACTTCCTTGGCTATTGCAACCGCCTGCTTGATCACATCTGTCTCAGATCTTCGTCCAAAACCACCACCCAAAAGCTGATTGTGTACAGTGACTTGGTCGGGAGAAATATCCAAAAGCTCAGCCACGGCAGCTTTTGCACCTAAGGGGTTTTGGCTTCCGCACCAGATTTCGCATTTCCCGTCATGAACCCATGCAGTACAGTTCATCGGCTCCATAGTGGCATGGGCCAAAAACGGAAGTTGGTATTCTGCCTCGACGATTGTCTCTGCTTCGGAAAGGGCAGTAAGTGCATCTCCGGATCGAAAATGCTCTTCAATGCTTCCCTCTTCCAGTGCTTTGTCCATGGCCATTTGATACCCTTTGAAAATATCATCCTGGCTTTTTCCATCATTTTCTGTGGATTCAAATTCGATGTTTAGACGATCTATGGCACTTTTTGCCTGCCAATAACCTTCAGCAACCACAGCCACAGCATGTTCCAGATTCAGAACTTTCAACACTCCTTCACTATCTGAAGGGATAGAAGTATCTACGGTTTTCACTTTCGCTCCAAATACCGGGGCAGCCTTGATCGTGGCATATTTCATATTGGGAAGGATCACATCCATTCCAAACTTAGCTGTGCCAGTGACTTTGGCTGGTATATCCAATCTGGGCTGAGAAGTGCCCATGAGGGTAAATTCCTCAGGGTTTTTCAATCGAGGTTGCTTGGGAGCTTTAACTTTGGCGGCTGCTTGAGCTAATTCGGCAAAGGTTGCGCTTTGATTGCTAGCAGGATGCGAAATGGTACTTTTCTCGGCTTTGAGTTCTTCGACTGGCACTTTCCAAGTATCTGCGGCAGCCTGGAGCAGCATTGCCTTGGCAGCAGCCCCGGCGATTCGCATTCCTTGTTGACCGGTAAACCTCACGGAGGCACTACCCCCTGTGATTTGAAAATCCATTGATTTCACTGCGGTGAGGAAAACCCCATCGATGGTTCCTTCTAAAAACTTGGGGAAAGTCTTATTTCCGGCGATAAATCCTTTGGCTACCACATAATTGGCATATTCCTTATCGGCAGGAGCCTCCATAAATTTCACCTTAGACCAGTCTGCATCCATTTCGTCGGCCAGCATCATCGCTAAGGTAGTGTGCACGCCTTGCCCCATTTCTGCGTGAGGAATGATGGCTGTGACTGTATTATCCGGGGATATTTTCAGCCAGATATTCATGACTGTTTCGCCCTCTTCGGCGATTAAACCAGCCACTTTGGAGGATCGGTTGCCCGGGCGGATTGCCACTCCGATTACAAGTGCACCACTTGCTAAAATTCCTGTACCGATAAAGGCTCTTCTAGTCCACTTTTTCATGTGTATTTAATTTTATTTTTAAAGGCCACAACTTGTCCCGAGTATCGGGGTGGAATCTCACTCGATTTCCCTTATCTATCGGGGTATTCCACTGTTTGTCGAATTTCGTCGTGCTTGTCTACTTCAGACAGGCTCGATTTCATGGGAGTAGGGGATTAGAGGTGGAGGCTTGGAGTACTGCTGAGGCACGCTTGATTGCCGATTTGATCCGTCCATACATACCGCAGCGGCAGATATTTCCTGACATGGCCTGCTCGATTTCCTCGTCCGAAGGAGTTGGATTTTCATTCAAAAGGGCTACTGCAGACATGATTTGTCCAGATTGGCAGTAGCCACATTGGGGAGTTTGCTCTTCGATCCAAGCTTGCTGAACGATGTGTAAGGTGTTTTCATCATGAGCAATGCCCTCAATAGTCGTAATGTTTTTCCCTTCTACAGAAGATGCAGGAGTGATACAAGACCGGATTGGCTTACCGTCAACATGGACCGTGCAGGCCCCGCATTGAGCTATTCCGCAACCGAATTTGGTTCCGGTCAACTCACATTGCTCACGGATTACCCAAAGGAGTGGCATTCCTGCAGGGGCTTCCACGGGATATTCTTTTCCGTTTATAGTCAGGTTAATCATGATCAGTTTTTAAGGTAAGAGATTCAATATCAGTATTTTCCGGCATTTATTTCCCTAAAATACAAAAAGGTCATCGAGGTAAGGTGACAAACAATTGAGATTGTATCAGCCAAGTCCCCGATTTTTTAGTCCATTGAGCAGAATATTTTCCACCTACTGTGGCTTCTTCCGAACCTTCTACAAATCCTTTCCAGGTACCAGTTTCCCAGGCGAGTTGCGTTTCCGGATTGACAATGATTTCATCGGGAGTTCGTATCCAATACATTCTGGGTCCCTGCACTTCCTGTACATAGTCCATCAAGGCTTCTTTTCCTGAAATTAGGGTTCCGGCGCCTGTAGTGATTAAAACATCGTCTGTCAGAAAAGTTGCGTTTAATTCCTCGTCAAAAGCGCGTAAGGCTTGATTGGAAGCTTCTCTTTGTGCAAGAATCTGAGATTTCTCAGATTCCTGCGCAAAGGTGAAATGGAATAAAAAGCAAAAAAATAGGCAGCTTAATCCCTTCATTTTTGATCGCGATAATGATTAAACCAGCTTAAAATCGCGGCACTTTTACTCATTAGCATACTGGGTCGGTTCACCAATCCATGAGAGGCATTGGGAATGCGAACCATGGCAGATTCAACACCCTGAAGTTTCAGCGCTGTATAGTATTGTTCGGATTCTGAAATAGGGGTTCGGAAATCCTTTTCTCCTGTAAGAAGCATGGTTGGTGTGGTGACATTACCTACCAAGGATAGCGGGGACCTTCTCCAGTAGTTTTCGATATCTTCCCATGGCATTGCTCCAAACCAATATTTACCGAAAAATGCGGCACCATCAGCATGAAGCACAAAACTTGTCCAGTTGATCACAGGTTTGGCCACCACAGCTGCTTTAAAGCGATCGGTTTTTCCGACGATCCAAGCAGTCAAAACTCCCCCACCAGAGCCACCTGTCACAAAAAGATTTTCGGTGTCGATGTAACCTTTTTCAATAACTGCGTCTACACCTGACATCAGGTCTTCATAATCATGATTGGGGTAGTCATGATGAATCAAGTTGCCAAATTCCTGGCCGTAGCCGGTACTCCCTCTTGGATTGGTGTAAAGTACCACATAGCCTGCAGCAGCATAAGCTTGAATTTCATAGGCGAAGGAAGGCCCATACATCGCAAAGGGACCACCGTGGATCTCTAAAATGAATGGATACTTTTTGTTTGGGTCAAAGTCAGGAGGGGTCACGATCCAGCCTTGAATTCTCTTTCCATCAAAGCTGGATTCCCACCAGATTTCTTCTGTTTTTCCAATTTTTCGGTAGGAGAAAACATCATCATTCAAAGCAGTAAGTCGGGAGGTATTTCCACCATTCCAGACTGCCAAATCAGCTGGATGCTCAGACCCTCCCAAGGTGTAGGCGATTCGGTTGTTGGTTGAAACAGAATAGGTTCCAGAATTATAAGGTCTTCCTAAATCCAATCCGCCTAGACCTTCTACCAGGGTTCGGATTTTTCCATTCAGGGAAACATGGGCTACTTTGGTGTCCCCAAATTCATCGTATTGAAAATAGATTCCTTGGCCATTCGCTTCCCATTGTGGATTTCCAGCATCTCTGTCTAGGTCAGCTGTCAGGTTTTTGATTCCCGTTCCATCCGTGTTCATTACATAAAGATGTGTGACTTGGTACCCTTGGAAGCTATCGTCAAATCCAGTGTAAGCAATCATTTTTCCATCTGGTGATAGAGTTGGACCCGAATCAGGACCAAAACGGGAAGTCAAGGCGGTGATCTTTCCACTCGCTAAATCAAGTTGGTAGATTTCGGAGTTTGCTGGCTCCAATTCCGAATTTTCATGAAGATTGGCAGAGAAAAAGAGGCTTTGACCATCAGCAGACCAGATAGGAGATCCGTAATTCTGATCATCAAAAGTTCGCTGTCTCGCGGTACCACCAGAAAGGCCTATGGTAAAAATTTGTCTATACCCAGGGCTTACATAGCCTCCGCCATCTCTTCGGTAGACCATTTCATCAATAAAGATCGGTGGAGCATTCCATTCTGCACCTTGTGGTTTGGAGGGGATTTTCAGTAAGGAATTTGCCTTGGCAGGGACGAATTGAGTGAAAGCTAAATGCTGATTGTCATAGGACCAGGATACAGCACTAGGAGGAGTTGCTGAGTTGGTGAGCGCTACGGAGCTTTTGGTGTCGAAGTAATGGACGAAGAGCTTCACCTTGTCATCTTGTTGATTCGACAGAAAAGCCAATTTACTTCCATCGTGCGACCAAACGGGTGCATAGTCCCGTTGATTACCTTGAGTAATGGGGCGATTTTGTGTTCCATCCGCATTGACAATCCATAAATTGGAATAGTCTCGATCGGTCATGATATCCTTGAAGTTGCGGACATAGACGATCTTGCTTCCATCTGGAGAAATACTCGGGCTAGTGACATATTCGAGATCGAAGAGATCTGTCAATTCGAGATTTGTTTTTTGCTGGGCGATGGTCAGCGAATACAGCCCGAAAGAAAGAAAAAGGAAAACCAGTACTTTTTTCATGGTATTATTAGTTAATGATAGGTTGATTGGATCTTTTTTTAATCTGCGTTCTTAGTATATAGATGACGGCTAATAGCAATATGAAAATGCCTATTGCTAATAATTCATTATTGCTTAGTTGAAAAAATACCCAGGCTAAAGCGATCAGGGTTATGATTCCAATGCTATTTCCAAAGGGTACTCGAAAGTAGTTGGGGACCACGGATTTATTTTTCCAGCGAAATTTGAGATAGGCCAGGACAGCTCCAAAGTAGATTACCAAGGAAGCTCCTGTGACCAATACCAACAAATACCGGAAGCTGCCAGATGCTGCGAAAGCAAATTCTAAAACACCCAAGAATAATATAGCCACATAGGGAGTACCGTGGGAAGGATGTACTTTGGAAAGAACCGGATGAAGCAATCCGTCTTTTGCGCCTGCATATAGGATTCTAGGAAGAAGTGTAATAATGGAACTTAAAGTGCTCCAAACTGCAATAAAAGAGAGAATCAATACCAACAGAAATCCCGTTTCCCCAAAAATCACTTTGGCTAATTCAGCTAAAGGAGCTTCCTGATTAGTAAGCATCAAATCTCCCAAAACTCCTTGTGCGGCAAGGTGGATGGTACAAAATCCTAAAATCACCATTACAATACCTAAAATAAAACCCATAGGGCCTGTTCGGGTAGGATCTTTCATTTCTCCGCCATTGGCTATAGCGAGTTCCCCTCCCAAAAAGGCAAAAATGAGTAAAATGGAAGCCTCTCCAACTTTCCCGAATTCAGGAAGTCCTTCCCAACTGATATTGGCAAAATCAATTTGGGTAAGTGCAATACTGACTAAAGCCATCAGAGATAGTACCTTAGTCCAAGTGAGGATTTTGATAAAGACCATGCTGTCTTTTATTCCCTTAAAATTTAAAAAACAGCTGAAAGCGGTGATGACAGCGAAGAAGGCAACCCTCATCCCGGTTTCTTTGAAAATGGGAAAGTATGAACCTGCAATATCAGCCAGGGCGTTCATCAAGGCACCGCATGCTAAAACTCCTACCCCCAACCAATAAAGAATATTGGCAATAAATCCGGCCATGGGGCCAAAGGCACGATTGATGTAAACATACAAACCTCCGGTATCTGGCACTCGGCTGCCCAATTCTCCAAAACATAGTCCAAGACACATAAAAATAAATCCGCAGAAGATGTAGGCCAGAATACTGGCATGGCCCAAAATCCCATAAACCAAAGCCGGTAAAAGGAATATCCCACTACCAATGGAAATGCTAAGCACATTGGTAATGACACCACCCATTCCCACTTCACGCTTCAGCTCAGTTCTTTGTTTTTCTACCATTTTTTAATCTTTTAAGCCCTCTCCACGTCGAGGAGTTGGGGTTCTGACACCAACAGATTTTGAATAGGTATTCCATTCCTGAAGCAATTCTTCGTATTTCTCAGGATAGCGTTTTTTCACATTGTTTTGCTCGTCCCGTGATACGGACAAGTCATACAGTTCAAAGTTTTCTTCTGAATAGGGAGCAGTGATATTGAGTAATTTCCACTTACCTTTTCGAAGCATGATTCGACCTCGATGCTCCAAAGCAAATACATAGGTGGAATCGTGGATTTCATTTTTTCCTTCCTGTAGAATGGGTAAGAGAGACTTTCCAGCTAGTGGCTTGACTTCCTTTCCTTTCCAATCGGCAGGATATTCCAAATCTGCGAGTTGATAAAAAGTAGGGGCCAGATCCATCACTGTCACAAATTGATCCACAATTTGGTTGGTTTGAAGTACGGATGAACCTGCAATGATCATGGGAGCAATCATACCTCCTTCGGTAGTATATCCTTTGAAGTAGCGGTAGGGGGAGCTGCCTGCCTCAGCCCATTGAGGGCCATAGGAAATGAAGGAGTTTTCCTTACCCATTTCTTCATAGGAGTCAGTGTAATTTTCTTGAAGAAAAGGACCAAAGTAAGGGCGATAATAAAAGTCTTCTGCTGCCGCTCCGTTGTCAGACACAAAGACAATTAGGGTGTTTTCATATAATCCTTTTTCCTTTAAGTAGCTCACTAATCGGCCCACATTGAAATCGAGGTTGTCAACCATTCCAGCATAGAGCTCCATTTTCCGGGCTTCTTTTTGTTGCTCTTCGGGAGAAAGGGAATCCCAAGGAGTGACAATTGGGTGTAATTCCGGAAGTGAGGCATTGGGCGGGATGATTCCAGCTTTTTTGAGGGATTCCAGCCTTTTTTTTCGTAGAACTTCGTAGCCCTCATCGTACCTGTCTTCATATTTTTTCCAATACTTTTCATCCACCTGAAGTGGCCAATGGGGTGAAGTGTAGGCGGCAAAAGCAAAAAAAGGTTGTTTGTCTTCTCGATTGGACTCGATATAGGAAATCAGCTTGTCTGTATAAAAATCAGTAGAGTAGGCACCTTCTGGCCAGTTAGCTTTTTGGCCGTTTTCGGTGTAAGGGGATTCAGGAGCATCAGGGAAAATACCCCTGCTACTGTAATGATTCGCACCTCCCTCTAAGGTCACAAAGGATTTTTCGAAGCCTTTTCGATGCGGATTGTCCTCGGGACGTAGCCCTAGATGCCATTTACCCACGGTGTAGGTGTGATATCCTGCTTGCTGAAGTAATTCTGGTATTGGAATGATTCGCTCACTCAAATGTCCTTCATAGCCAGGTACACCAGTGACTAGGTCTTGCGATCCCATTCCTGCTACATGATTGTAATTACCAGATAGCATCATGGCCCGGGTAACGGCGCAAAAAGGAGCAGTATGATATTGACTAAAGCGGATTCCTTCTTTTGCCAATTGATCCAGACTTGGCGTTTCGATGTCTCCACCAAAGGACCCAAGGTCTGCATAAGCCAAATCATCTGCTACAATCAGAAGGATGTTTGGGGCTTTTTCTGGCGAATTTGGTTTGGAGCAGGAAAAAATTAAAAGGCTAAGTAATGCCAAAAGAGTGGTAGCTGAATAAAAATGTGAGAAATATTGCCTTTTCATGCTGCTGAATGATTTTTCTCGAAGACAAACCACATTTTTAATTTTCCCTTCCCTTTGACCTCCAATTCACCTCTATATTCGAACTCAAGTCCTTCTTCATCCTGAATTTCAGCATAGGTGTTTTCGGAGATATTGATTTTGTTTAACTCACAAGCTCCTTCCATTCTTTGAGCTGTATTGACTGTGTCTCCCCAGATATCAAACTGAAATTTTTTGATTCCTACGATTCCTGCCACCACTGGACCTGTGTTGATTCCTACCCGCATATCAAACTTTGCATTACTAGGCGTGGAAGGGTTGTTATTTCGCTGTATGATAAAGTCTCTCATCTCCAGAGCAGCCCTCACTACCGCCTGTACTTCCGATTTCTTATTTAGCCCTCCAGCTGCCATGTAGGCATCACCGATCGTTTTGATTTTTTCCAATCCATGGGAAGCGATGATTTCATCAAATTTTTTGAAACAGGTATTTAACTCATTGACCAACTCCTTGGCACTCAAATGCTGAGCTTTTTGGGTGAAATCAGCAAAGTCTGTAAAAATCACGGTTACCTCTTCAAAATCCCTTGCTTCTGAAAATCCCTTTTCTTTCAATTCCTCTGCAACTTCTGCCGGCAAAATATTGAGCAAAAGCTTGTCAGAACGATCTTTTTCTGCCTCAATGACCTCATTGGATTTCTTGATAAAGACATACCTTCTCCACCAAAGGATGACGAGAATCAGCAAGAATAGTCCAGAGATCAGGAAAATAAGCTGTCGATTCCGCTCGACTTTCAGCCTTTCTTCAAACAGTAGGCTTTGCTCACGCATTTGCTGTGCATTTTGGATGCTGTCTAGAAGTTGCTTTTTTTCAAAATCATAATTCAGCATCAGTTGGGTAATCTCCTTGGTGTTTGATTCATTGCGAATACTATCTCTGAGAGCGATGGATTTTTTCAGGAAGGTAAGCTCATCACGGGCATTCCCTGATTTCTCAGCGACCTCCATCAGTCTCTCGTAAGCCATTCGGGTGACCTTTACTTCGGAGGCCTTTTCTGCATTCTCCAGCGATTTTTCCGCATGGAACTTAGAAAGATTGACTTGGTTTTTTTGGAGATACAATGCCGCTAGCCTGTTGTGAGTGTACGCCAAGCCTCTCGTGTAGCCTAGGGAATCTCGAATTCTCAAGGCTTCCAGCAGGGTTTCTTCTGCCAAGTCCAAATCACCCTTGTTGGCATAATTATTCCCCAAATTGCTAAGAGATAGTCCAATGGAGTAAGGGTTTTTGGTTTGAATTGCGATATCGAGCGCATGTTTATGGTAGAAAATAGCCGAATCAATCGGTCCAGTATGTTCGAAAATAATGGCGAGATTATTCAAAGAGGTATGGACTCGGCCTAAGTCGCCTACCCCTTCTTCGAGAGCCAGAGACTTTCTCGCATAGTCGAAAGCTTCATCATAATCGTACTGATCATAGTAAATGAGACTGAGGGAATTGTAAACACTGGCAATGCCGGTCGGTACCTCATGCTCTTCATAAATGGCTAGGGCGGAAAGGTGGTTGGAAATTGCTTTTTCTAGGTCCCCAAAAAACGCATAAATATTGGCAGAGAATGAGTGTGCTCTTGCTCTTTCCTTCCATAGATTTCGGGAAGCGAGTTTAGGGATTATTCTTTCTATGGATTTTGGATCGTAGGTAGCCGGATTTAATTCTTGCTGAGCCATCAAAAGGTAAAGCTGAGACTTCAGTATCCGGGCACTGTCTTTTTTAGCTTCGCTTTTTTCAAGTGCCTCCTGGGCAAGTTGAATAGCTTCTTCGTATCGATGTTCGGAGTAGCTGTCAAAGCTGAGTAGAATCAAACTGTCAACCCCAGTGATAGATTGACCAAATAGCTGGCAGGTAGTTAAAAAAAAGACACAATAAAAAATTAAACTTCTCATTCTTTTTTACTGTCAAGGTGTTTAAAATGACTGTTGTCCTGTGGGCCTCTCACGACTAGGCTAGGTGGTAAGGGTCCCAGTTGCTTTACTGCCAAATCCATCGCTCGCATCATCTGAGCTAGCTTTTCAGGATTTTCCTTGGCGAGGTTTGTTGTTTCTCCGGGATCGGTTTTTAGGTTAAAAAGGAGGGTGTCGTGAGCGGCTACCGCTTTCATGCCTCGACTACCCACATACCCTTCAAAAGGTCTCTTTATCTTCCAGTCCCCCTGTCTAAATCCTCGTTGGTCGGAAAGCATGTAATAGACGTATTCATCACCTTCCCGTATACCATTCTCAAAGAGTACTGCACTCAGATCTTTCCCGTCTATCGCCCGATCCTGAGGAATTTCAGCCCCCACCAACTTGCAAAAAGTCGGAAACCAGTCCATCTGCGTTGCTAGGTCTTCATAAACCTGACCCGGATCGATCTTTCCTTTCCACATGGCAACCGTTGGAGCCCGAACTCCACCCTCAAAAGTGTATTGCTTCCCTTCTCTTAGAGGTCCTGCCGAGCCGCCATGGTCTTCCATGACTAGCCAAGGGCCATTGTCTGAAGAAAAGACAATCATGGTGTTTTCTAGTAGATCTTTTTCTTCCAGTTTTTTCAGGATTTCTCCCACACTCCAGTCTATTTCCTGGATCACATCCCCATAAAGCCCCCGATCAGAACTTCCTTCAAACTCCGGGGAAGCATAAATCGGGACATGGGGCATATTGTGCGCTAGGTAAAGCAAAAATGTCTTTCCAGCTGCCTGATCGATGAATTCCAGGGATTTTTGAGTGTAAGTTTTCGTGGTAAATCGCTGGTTGACGGAAATCGAATCGATCTCATTGTCTTTTAAGTAAACCACCGAAGCCATGTCATTGCTATAGGGTATTCCATAATAAGAGTCAAAGCCTTGATTGAGTGGAAGGTACTTTTCCATGTGCCCGAGGTGCCACTTTCCCACAGCAGCAGTTTGATAGCCCTTTTCTTTCAGGATTTCGGCAAAAGTGATTTCCTCAGGAGCCATGCCCGTAAGGCTTTCTGGAAAAAAGACGGCATTGATTCCCATCCGTTGGGGCATACGTCCCGTCAAAAGACCTGCTCTGGAAGGGCTACAAACTGGTGATGCCGAAAGAAAGGAGGTGAACTTGATACCTTCACTTGCGATCCGGTCAATATTCGGAGTTTGGATATCGGTAGCTCCGAAGCAACCCAAATCTCCGTAGCCAAGATCATCGGTGAAGATGAAAACTATATTGGGATATGACTCAGAGTCGGGTGGGGGAGTGCCTTCCTTTTGATTGCAGGAAAGGAAAAACACCAAAATGATCAAATACAATCCGAATACTCTCATGGCTTTTTCATTTTTGGGAAGGGATGCGCTTCATGCTCAGAATATACACATTTTCTATGGGCCTGTCGCGCTCGTCAGTTTCCACCGCTGCAATGGCATCTATGACTTCGAGGCCTGAAATCGTCTGGCCAAAGACGGTGTAGTTTTGATCTAGGTGTGGGGTTCCACCTATGGATTTGTAGATTTTTACATGCTCCTCAGGAATCTCGTATTTTTCAAAATCCTCAAATCCGGCTACTACCTGATCCAACTTTTTGCTCAGAGAAAGAAAACTGGCGGTATCCTTAGCTTCTCTCGCTAGCTCCAGGGAATCAATGAGACTTTTGTTGTCCGGATGGTTTCTGGCAAAATGGCGTTGCAGCATGCTGTTGATTCTACCTTGATTGTGCTGAATCAGGCTATCATTTTGGATTTTTCCCTGCACCAAATAAAATTGAGTACTGCTCGATGCCCGCTGCAGATTGCCCGTTCGGGCGGCAGCTAAGGCCCCTTTTTGATGAAAAAGCTCAGAGTGGATTTCCGCAGGAACTTGATATGGTAAATCATTACTCCCCAATTGCTCTCCGGTTTTCGCAGTTTTACTTTTGGTGTCACCTCCCTGTATCATAAAGTCCTGTATGACTCGGTGGAAAAGCAAACTGTCGTATATTCCATCGTTAACCAGTTTTAAAAAATTGTCACGGTGCTGTGGAGTCTCGTTAAAGAGTTCGACGACTATGATGCCTTTACTAGTCTGAATCTCTACCTGTGGACGATCCTGAGCCAAGCAGGTTTGATAACTCTCAAAAATCAATACCAAAATGATCAAAAGCTTATTCATGTTCTTAATTGAGCTTATGAATAATTAAAATTAATGTTGATGTGCTAGTCGATGTTTCCTAAGAATATCTTCCCCAAAGTCATTTCCTTTTTCCCTGAAAATGGAGTGGATGTGATTGGCATTATCTAAGAATCCAACATTGTCATACTCGATCAAAAAGTCTGGACTATGGATGATGTAATAATGGGGCTTCATCGGCTCGTAACTTCCGATCCAGGCAAAATATACCTCATCCATTCCTCGAGCATGTAGCTTTGCTAAATGTTCCTCGGCCTTGAGATGATCTAGATTGGCCACATATTCTTCAATTAGATAGTGAAGGATTTGCTGCTGGCTTTCCGAAAGTTCGGATCCTTTGATACCCTGAAATTTTTCCAGCCATTGGGGCCTTCCTGGACTGGTGATGATATCACCTGGAACATCCTCAGAAAGTGTCGCTTTTTTCTTTTGCTCCTCATCCAGTGAGTTGACAAACCAAAACCCATAGTCTTCTTCCTTGCTCAAAGGTCTCAATCCGGCATATTGGGTATCTTCAACCACAGCGGGATCAGAACCTAGAAACAGCGGAGTCATGCTAAATTCATCTCCCGAAACGGTCAGATTTAGGGAGATATGATGCCCCTCGAATTTCAATCCCCAATGCGTATCGGTTTTGGGATTGCCTGCGATAGCTAAAAAGTAATTCCCATAATCCCAGTTTAAACCTCGGATCATTTTTATAGCATTTTCATTCAACTCCCCACGCCCATATTTGATTTCGAAGAGTTCATGGAGAATATCATCCACTTGCATGATCGCGAAGGTTTTCAAATATCCTTGTGAGCTGAGAAAAGAGCTTAAAACCTGATGAAAGGCAATTTTGCTCTTTTCAGAAAGTAGGCCGTATTGAAGACCGGCCCTAGGAGCTAGTCCAAGAGGTAAATTGGTCCATTCAGTTCGGACAGAGTCTGCAAATTCAATCATTAATTCATCCTCTTGCCCGTCTTCCAGGGTTTCGATAAACCTTAGGGTTTTTTCCTGAATAGATGTGACGCTCTGTGCAAAAAGAAGAATAGGGAAAAAGCAAGCTACTAGAGAGGAGATTAGTTTTAATTGCATGGACAATAAAAGATAAAGGCGTTTTACTATGCCTGAATGGAAAAAGAATCTTGTAAAAGATAGAATAAAAAATTCTATAATTCTAAAAAAAGTCCAAAAAAGTGGGAACGTTACTTACCTTTTTAAAATCACTTTGTGGTACTCTCGGTTTTCGCCCCAACTGATCTCTAGGGTGTAGACTCCGGCAGCCTTATCTCTCAGAATCAAGGATAGTTGCTGACTTAGGAGCTTAGCAGATTTGCCTGAAATGCTGTCGAATACTCCTGTAGCTGCAATAACGCGAACAGTGATTTCTTCATCATTATAGGCACCGGTATCAATCATTTCCAAGTTGATTGGATCTCCGGAAGTCGGATTCGGGAATACTCTCCAATAAGTAACTCCAGACATTGGGTTGACTTGGATGGCTCTGATATCACTATAGGTAGAGTCTCCATCAAAATCAAATTGCTTCAATCGATAGAAAATATCTCCTCCCGCTAGAGGTAGCTTGCGATCTTGATAGAAATATTCTACCGGTCCATCGGAATAACCTGCACCTGTCACCTCTCCTATTTTTTCCCAATCGGTAACATTATTGACAGAGCGCTCTATTTCAAAGCGATCATTTTCCCATTCTTTGGCAGTTGCCCAACTTAAATCCCCAGAGCGAAGAGCTGCATTGTAATCAGCCTTAAAGTAGAGGTATTCAACTGGAAGAATTCGGAAATTAGGGTAGCGGATAAATACAACTCCTGGAGCACCATTACCACCTCCAGTGTATCCAGCCCCACCTCCTGATCCAGGGGTCTGACCTGGTAGTCCAGTTCCATTAAATGATCCATCCCCACCAGAACTATTGCTTCCTCCCAAACCAGATGCATTGATACTTTGGCTTCCAGCGGCATTTCCCCCACCCCCCGCAGCAAACGATCTGTTTTCATTAATATCAAAGTCAATAAAGTTGAGGCCTGGACCACCGTCTCCACCCTTATTTCCAAAAAGTGCGTCATCATTGTAATCACCATCCAGACCGGCACCACCAGCCCCTCCACCGCCACCTCCTGCGATTGGACGAATAGAACCAAACCTAGTTGTGTGTAAAGAGCTTCCGCCTATGTTTCCACCACTAGCAGGCTGCGGTATTGCATCGGCACCTCCACCAGTGTAGAATAGTGTGTTCTCATCCGAGTAACCTCCTGCTCCTCCTGAGGAGGACCCGCCTGCGGCGCCCCTTCGAATTGCATTGGAAGTAGGCGA
>NZ_JAPEIB010000054.1:0-17641 GCF_028823735.1 Algoriphagus sp. NF | reverse complement strand
GTGCATTTTTCTGTCCTTGTTGCCGATTTAATTCAGCTGAAAGAACTTTTGAGCTTTCTATCAACAAAATCAGGGACAGCATAAAAAACTTACCTGATATGCGCATTAAACTGCAAGAATTCGGGAAAGACGCTGTTCAGAATACATGTCAATCTCTTATCGAAAAAGGTTTATTGGACTGCGTAACTGCCTTCCAAAGGTATTGTGAGATGATTTTTTCTGAAAAGTTGCCAGAGAAAAAATTTAAAATGAATGCCTTCCAAAATCTTGAAATTGGCGGCGACCTTTGGAAGGATTCATTTGGTTCAACGTACACCGATTGGCTCAGTAATGCGGAATTTTCAAGGCTGGGTGCTCTGTTTCAACGAAGACACTTGCTAGCGCACACGGAAGGAATTGTTGACCAAAAGTATCTGGAAAAATCAGGTGATAGCTCCTATAAGGTTGGTCAGCGGATAATTATAAAAGAGAAAGATGTTCTCGAATTGATTGATCTTGTTTGCATGACCACCAGTGAAATCAAAAAACTGAGCTAAATTTTTTAGAACACCCCCGTTTCGCCCACTCCTTTCGTTCCGATTCATTCGCACCATTTTTCAAATGACAGCTCTTTTCTCTCCACTCTAGGAAAGGGCTTTCACTCCCCACGGCTACCGCTTCATTCCACTTACCCTTCTCCCGAGTCCCGGCAAGCCTGGGACTCGGGAAGGCCGTTTTGTGAAGCCGTAGCATGAGCCTCCTCCCCAAGTGCAAGCGATTAACCAATAAAGCCGTCAAGTTATCGGACAGATAACTGCGCACCATCAAAACAACTGACTGTCACACAAGAACCTGGGAAAAATTCTACTCAGAAAATAAAGTTTTTATCATAAAAGATATATGTTAGAACAGTCTAACTTGATACTTTTACCATTCTAATAATAAGAATGTGAAGAAGCTGATTCTGATACTACTAGGCTGTCTGGCCTTCGCCTGTGAAAATATCATTCCCGAGCCACCGGCAGTGGATGAAATTCTAGACGGCCCAATTGATGGGCTAAACTCAAGCGAGCAAGCCCGATTTCTGGCCGGGGATTTTGCCTTCAATGATGAGGTATTTTCCTCCGGAACAGGTCTGGGGCCTACATTTGTGGCTACTTCCTGTGGTAGTTGCCATGCTGGTGATGGAAAAGGCCATCCGTTTACTACACTGACACGCTTTGGTCAGACGGCTCCAAATACGCCTCCCAACCTGCTTATCGGAGGTCCTCAACTCCAAAATAGAGCTATACCAGGATACACACCGGAAATACTTCCGGAAGGAACACCATTTATGAAGCTAACCCCACCTGCCGTCACGGGCTTGGGTTTGCTGTCAGCCCTTACAGATGAGCAGATCCTGACTAATGCAGACCCTTATGATCTTGATGGAGACGGAATTTCCGGGGTGCCCAACTATGTAAATCCTCCCGCTTATTTTGTTCCTAAGTGGTTTCATCAAGATGCAAATGGGCGCTATATGGGGCGCTTTGGCAAAAAGGCAGCTACCATCGATCTGCTCCAGCAGACCGTATCAGCGTACAACCAGGACATGGGCATCACTTCTACATTTGAACCAGTTGACCCTTTTTCAGGATTGGAAGTGGATCAGGAAGTGAGCGACCAGACCGTCAGGGATGTGGTTTTTTACCTCCGTACACTAAAAGCACCTATCCAGCGCTCACAAAATGACCAACAAATAATTCAGGGTAAGACTTTGTTTTCCCAAATCCAATGTGGGGATTGCCACACCCCAGAATGGACCACCCCAACCTCTGATATTGTAGCTTTGTCCAATAAAACCTTTTTTCCCTATACAGACCTGTTGTTGCATGATATGGGGCCGGGATTGGATGACGGTGTAACCGAAGGCTCTGCTGAAACTTTCGAATGGCGGACACCTCCCCTTTGGGGTTTGGGTCTTTCTCCAAATTCCCAAGGAGGCAGCTACTTTCTCATGCACGATGGCCGGGCCAGCAGCATTGAGGAGGCAATTTTACTGCACGGAGGTGAGGCAAATAGCAGCCGTACCAAGTTTGAGTCGCTATCTGCCGAAGATAGAACTGCTTTGATCCGTTTTCTTGAATCCTTATAATCTTCCAAATCCATGAATAGAAATGAGTTTATCAAAACCTGTGGATGGGGGTGCTTTGGCATCATGACGGGAATTTCCGGCTTAACATCCTGTGCGGGCACCAGGTATTTTCAGGCTAGCCTTGAAGGGGATTATATGATTGTTCCGCTGGATGCATTCGTGAATTCGAAGGATGATCAATCCAGCTTCCGGCCAAGTGTGATAGCGCATCACGAATCACTTCAATATCCGATTGCGGTTTTCCGGCTGTCTGAAACAGAATACCAAGCCTTATGGATGCGGTGCACCCATCAAGGCACAGAACTTCAGGTTTTTGGCGACAGGCTCCAATGCCCGGCCCATGGTAGTGAATTCACCAATACCGGTATGGTGCAAAACGGCCCGGCAGACGACCCCTTGCGAACCTTTCCGGTTCGGATTGAAGCAAACACCTTGAAGATCGACTTGAAATGAAAAAATATTTATTCCTTCCAGTCTTCTTGTTTGCCTTGGTTGCAAATGCCCAGATTGACAGTACGCTGTTAAAAAGAGTACCAGTCGATACTTCATATACCAGAGCCATGAACATGGATGCAGTGTACAACCGTCCTTTTCTTCAGATAGGGAATTTACCGGCTTCCATTGGCGGGTACGTAGAGGCCGATTATCAATACATGGGCCAAGATGGGATCACTGAGGGCCACAGTTTTCGTATCCCCCGCTTTACGCTCTTTGTCGCCTCTTCGATTCACAGGAAAATCAAGTTCCTCTCTGAGATTGAGTTGGAGGAAGGTGGAAAACAAATATCCATCGAATTTGCTGCATTGGATTTAACTTTTCATCCACTACTAAACCTCCGAGGTGGAGTGGTAATGAATCCCATCGGGGCATTCAACCAAAATCATGACGGTCCAAAATGGGAATTTGTGGATCGGCCAATTGCCATGACAGAAATGCTGCCAGCCACCTGGAGCAATGTCGGATTTGGTCTGTATGGTAAATATTATTCAAAGGCCTGGGCTTTTGGGTATGAAGCTTACCTGACCAATGGCTTCGACAACAGTATCATCAGCAATAATCAAAACAAAACTTTCCTCCAGGCAGCAAAAGAAAATGCCCTGCGCTTTGAGGAAAGCAGTAATGGGCAACCCTTGTTTACGGGCAAAATAGCAGTCAGAAACAACAAGGTGGGAGAAATAGGACTTTCCTACATGGGGGGGATTTATAACCGATTTGAGGAAGATGGTCTCGTTTTGGATGCCAAAAGACGCCTGGACGTATTAGCGGTGGATTTCAATACTACCATTTCGGCAACAAAGACTTATTTGGTTGGCGAATGGGCCTGGGTACTGGTTGATGTACCGGAGACTTATAGTCAGCAATATGGTGAACGGCAAAAGGGAGGGTTCGTAGACATTGTACAACCTATCCTGAGAGGAAAACTGGCAGGTTTTGATAAAGCAGTGTTCAGTCTGGCCTGCCGACTGGAATATGTGGACTGGAACGTGGGAAGTTTCGAGGAAACCGGAGGAAATATTTCTGATGATTTGTGGGCAGTAGTTCCGGCAATCAGTTTCAGGCCGGTATCACAAACCGTCATCCGACTTAACTACCGGTACATGCAACAACAGGATATCTTGGGAAATCCACCGGCTAAAATCGGGGGAGTGCAATTTGGGTTATCAAGCTACTTTTAACTGCATTGTATTCCAAAGGGGTAATTTCAGTATTTAAGGCTTTGCTTAAATAAGTTCCACTCCATACCTTTGTTAAGCAAATGCTTAAATACAAAGTTATGAATACATGCATCCGTGTCTTTGCCGATAGCGACCAGATCAATAGGTGCAGGGAAGACTTGAAAAGCAAGGGGGAAGGTTTTTTAGAACTGGCAGATGTACTGAATCTTGCCGGTAATGCGGTTCGCCTCAAAATCCTGTACCTCCTGAATCAGGAAAATGAACTTTGTCCGTGCGACTTATCAGACATTTTGGGTATGACAGTTCCGGCCGTCTCCCAACATTTGAAAAAGCTGAAGGATGCAGGAGTCGTGACTACTAAAAAATCGGGGCAAACCATTTTTTATTCAGTAGAAGCGCAAAGTCAGCGAATCATTTCGTCAGTGCTCGATTTGTTTAACCTCCCAAATTCAATTGCTACGTTATGAAAAAATCCCTTTTAACCAGCGGCCTTATAGCCGCTTTAGTGAGTTCCCTTTGCTGTATCACCCCGGTGCTTGCTCTAGTGGCCGGTGCGAGCGGGATCGCGTCCACTTTCTCCTGGCTGGATCCAGCACGGCCTTTTTTTGTAAGTATCACCGTGATTGTGTTGGGATTTGCCTGGTACCAGAAGCTTAAAGCCAGGAAAGCAGAAGACATCGAATGTGCATGTGAAGATGATGAGAAACCAAGCTTTTGGCAGACAAAAAAGTTCTTATCAATAATCACGGTTTTTGCAGCCCTGATGTTAACATTTCCGCTCTATGCTCACATTTTCTACCCCAAAGCCGACAAGCAACTGGTCATCGTAGAGAAGTCCGATATACAGACCGTAAATTTTGAAATCAAAGGAATGACATGTCAGGGCTGTGCAACTCATGTCGAGCACGAAGTAAATAAGCTCGATGGTATACTAAGAGTAGCTGCTTCTTATGAATTGGGCAATGCCGTTGTAGAATTTGACAATACAAAAACAGGTATTCAGGAAATACAACAAGCCATCAACTCAACGGGATATTCCGTGACCAATAAAACAGAGAAATAAATGGAAATCATATTAGAATCAACCATCACCTGCCCTAATTGTGGCCATCAGAAGGAAGAAACCATGCCCACTGACGCCTGTCAGTATTTCTATGAATGTGAAAACTGCCACAAGGTGCTAAAACCAAAAGAAGGAGATTGTTGCGTGTATTGCAGTTATGGAACGGTCAAATGTCCGCCAATACAGGAAAATGGCGGTAGCTGTTGCTAAAATCTTGTTCGATTTGCAATACCCTTGCGTCCTATTATTGTGTTCCTTTGCAGGCAAATGAAATTCATTCTTTCCATATCGTTAGGTTTTCTGTTCCTGATCCAGGCATTGGGGCCTACTATGGATTTATGCTGTGAATTGCCAAAGCTTCCAGTACTTTTTGAACACTACGAGGAGCAGTCTGAACACGACGGAACTTCATTTCTGGAATTTCTTGATTTCCATTATGGAGACGGTCAAAATGAAGAAGACCACCACCATGATGACGAGCATGACAAGAACTTACCCTTCCATGACCAGCATCAGTGTTCCCATGGCTCCATTTTTATTACCCCTTTAATGGAAAAAGTGGAAATACCCACCCAATCCTTTTTCACACTTACTCAGACAGGTTTTTACAGCTTCTCACTCTGCTCTGAACACCCCGAATCCCCATTCCAGCCGCCCAAGGCCTGATTTTCCGGACATTTAAATTGAAGTAGTTATTACTTCCAAGCTGTTGCATGGAGGTGATCCTGCATTTTCAATTTACTCCCCCAGCTCAAAATTCAAGGGCTTTTTCTGCCCTGTCTATCCAAAAAATCAGATTCATAAATGCTAAAAAATGCTGGATAAAATCATTCAATTTTCAGTCAAAAACAAACTGATCATAGGCCTGCTCACGCTTGGTTTGATCATTTGGGGAGGCTACTCCCTTTCGAGACTTCCCATTGATGCCGTACCGGATATTACTAACAATCAGGTTCAGGTCATCACCTCCTCCCCATCTCTGGCAGCTGAGGAGGTAGAACGTTTAATTACATTCCCCATCGAAATTACCATGGCAACCATCCCGGAGTTGGAGGAGATTCGTTCCTTTTCCCGCTTTGGTTTGTCTGTGGTGACCATCGTGTTTAAAGAAGATGTGGATGTGTATTGGGCTCGTCAGCAGGTAAGTGAAAGGCTGACCGATGTACAAGCACAAATCCCTCCGGGTGTAGGTCAGCCGGGCATGGCTCCCATCACTACCGGACTCGGAGAAATCTATCAATATGTGGTGGGAACCGAGAAGGGTTATGAAGATCAATACGATGCCCGTGAACTTCGTACGATTCAGGACTGGATTGTCCGAAGGCAATTACTCGGTACTCCAGGGGTTGCGGATGTGAGCAGCTTTGGCGGTTACCTTAAACAATATGAAATCGCCATAGACCCGGATAGACTAAAGGCCATGAACGTTTCCATTGCCGATATTTTCCAGGCACTGGAAGAAAACAACGAGAATACCGGAGGGGCTTACATTGAAAAAAACCTCAGCGCCTATTTTATCCGAAGTGAAGGCCTGGTGAGCGACATGGACGACATCCGAAACATGCTCATCAAAAATAATCCGGATGGAATTCCGGTTCTCATAAAGGATGTGGCTGAGGTAAATCTTGGTAATTCAGTGCGGTATGGAGCCACTACCCGAGACGGTGAGGGTGAGGTGGTGAGTGCCATTGTGATGATGCTAAAGGGAGAAAACTCCGCGGAAGTAATTGAGAATGTAAAGAGTCGAATTGCTGAGATACAAAAAACATTGCCGGAGGGAGTAACCATCGAGCCCTTCCTGGACCGAACAAAATTGGTAAACACTGCCATTGGTACGGTGAGCAAAAACCTGGCTGAAGGTGCCTTGATCGTGATCTTTGTTTTGTTGCTGCTCTTGGGAAATCTCCGTGCAGGTTTGATTGTAGCCTCGGTCATTCCCCTTGCGCTCCTTTTTGCTTTTGGAATGATGAACTTCTTTGGCGTGTCGGGTAACCTGATGAGCTTGGGCGCTATTGATTTTGGGTTGATCGTGGATGGGGCGGTCATCATTGTAGAGGCCACGTTGCATCATTTGGGCTTGTTGAAACTGGGAAGAAAGCTGACCCAGAATGAAATGGACGAGGAAGTGTACCAGTCGGCCAGCAAAATCCGGAATTCCGCCGCATTCGGAGAAATCATCATTTTAATCGTGTACCTCCCCATTCTTGCTTTAGTGGGGATTGAGGGAAAAATGTTTGGCCCTATGGCACAGACGGTGAGTTTTGCCATTCTGGGAGCATTTATCCTTTCGCTAACCTATGTGCCGATGATGTCAGCACTGGTTCTGAGCAAGAACACTGATTACAAGCCCAATATTTCGGACAAGCTCATGGCTTTTTTCCACAGATTGTACGATCCGGCTATCCGTTGGTCAATGCAGAAAAGGCCGCTGATCTTAATCCTGACTGCGGGCTTGTTTCTGGCTTCCTTTTGGGTCTTTTCCAATATGGGTGGGGAATTTATTCCAACCCTAGAGGAAGGAGACTTTGCTGTAGAAACGAGGGTGATGACTGGCAGCTCGCTTGAAAACACCATCCAGGCAACGACTCAGGCAGAAAAAATTCTACTAGAACAGTTCCCGGAAGTAAAGCAGGTAGTATCTAAAATTGGTGCAGGAGAAATCCCAACTGATCCCATGCCGGTAGAAGCTGCTGACATGATGGTGATTCTGGAAAACAAAGATGAATGGGTCTCTGCCTCTAACAGGGAAGAATTAGCCAACAAAATGGCCGAAGCTCTGGAGGTCATTCCGGGAGTTACTTTCGGATTTCAGCAACCCATCCAGATGCGCTTTAACGAACTCATGACTGGGGTTCGGCAGGATGTAGCGGTTAAGATATACGGAGAGGATCTCAATGAGCTTTCGGAATATGCCGAACAGATAGGACGGCTGGCTTCCGGTGTGGAAGGTGCTCAAGATTTGTATATAGAAGAGGTAACCGGTGTTCCGCAGATTGTCATTAATTACAAACGGGATCAATTGGCCAAATACGGCCTGACCATCCGGGATGTAAACCGCTCGGTCCAGGCTGCCTTTGCCGGAGCGTCTGCAGGGCTGGTTTACGAAAACGAAAGACGCTTTGACCTGGTGGTCCGATTGGATAAGACCAATCGGGAGGATGTAGAGTCCGTTCAGAACCTTTACATCGCTAGGAAGGATGGACACCAAATACCGCTCTATCAGGTGGCCGAAGTGGAAATCCAGGAAGGTCCTTACCAAATCCAACGAGACGACACCCGCAGACGGATCATTGTAGCATTCAATGTACGTAACCGGGATGTGGAAAGCATAGTAACAGAGCTTCAGCAGAAAATTGAAGAGACGGTCGTATTTGCACCCGGCTACACCGTGTCTTACGGTGGGCAGTTTGAAAACCTGGTTGAAGCCCGTGAACGACTCTCCTTAGCTGTGCCTCTAGCCCTGCTATTGATATTTGTGTTACTCTATTTCACTTTCGGTTCCATTAAGCAGGGCATCCTCATTTTCACAGCCATCCCACTTTCTGCCATTGGGGGAATCTTCGCTTTATGGCTCAGGGATATGCCATTCAGTATTTCTGCAGGCGTTGGTTTCATTGCTTTATTTGGGGTAGCAGTGCTGAATGGCATTGTCCTCATTGGTGAATTCAATCACCTGAAAAAAGAAGGTGTATCTGATATTTTCGAACGGATTTACAAAGGCACGAGTGTACGTCTGCGACCGGTAATCATGACGGCTGCCGTGGCTTCCATGGGCTTTCTGCCGATGGCTCTGTCCCAGTCCGGTGGTGCAGAAGTCCAGCGTCCACTGGCCACTGTAGTGATTGGCGGTTTGATCACGGCTACCTTTCTGACATTGGTTGTGCTGCCTATCCTGTACTATTATTTTGAAAGAGGGATAAAGATGAAACCAGGGGCAATTGTTCCACTTTTGGCTATCGGCTTGCTTTGTGTTCAGATGCCTAAAGCCAAGGCACAGGATTCTCTGGTCAGCTATCAGTCATTGGATGAAGCCATTCAAGTTGCGATCCAAAACAATCCAACCCTGAAAGCAGCAGACTTGCAAACCCAGCAGGAAAGGGAGCTGAAAGGGACCAGCTGGAATATGGCTAAAACCAATTTTAGCCTCACTCACGGACAGTACAACAGCATTTACAACAATGACAATCAGTTCAACATCTCCCAATCCATGGAATTTCCCACGGTTTATGCCAATCAAAAGAAATTGGCCAAAGCACGGATTGAAGCGAGTGAATGGATGCATTCGGCTACCCAAAACGAACTGGTTCAGCAAGTAAAGGTTTCCTGGTATTTGTTGTGGCTGGAAAAAAGCAAACAACAATTACTGCAGGAGCAAGATGAAATTTACGAGAGATTTGTCCAAGTGGCCAGTCTCCGCTATCAAACCGGGGAAACCAATTTGCTTGAAAAAGCAACTGCGGAGTCCCAAGTAGCAGAACTCAAGGCCATGCTTCAGCAAAACCAGTCGGATATCGAAATCCACAGGACACAGCTGCAAACCTTGCTTAATCTGGATAGTATTGGGGATATCGCCATGGGCTATCTGGAAGCAAGGGAGAGCAATGTACTTCTCGATACGCAAGGAATTGCCAACAATCCTACACTTGCCTGGTTTCGCCAACAAATGGAAGTAGCCGAAAAAGAGAAATCGGTGGAGAAGGCAAAGTTCTTACCCGACCTTTCGGCAGGGTATTTCAACCAGTCCCTCAATGGACCTAATCAGGATTTGGATGGTAACCCCGTCACTTTTACCTCCAGCGACCGGTTCACCGGATTTCAAGTGGGAATGGCCATCCCCATTTTTGGGGCGAAGTCCCAAGCATCGGCCATCAAAGCGGCCGAATTGAAAAAGCAGGAAAGCGAAGCACGGCTGCAAGCGGTGACAAACCAACTGCAAGGCAGGCTAAACTCACTCATTCAGCAGTACCAAAAATTTCAGACCAGCCTTGAGTATTATGAGCAAAACGCACTGCCTCAGGCAGAGCTAATTCTTAAACAGGCTCAAAAAGGATTTGAAAGCGGGGAAATCGGCTACGTGGAATACATTCAGGGACTTAACCGGGCATTGGCTGTCCGGTTTAATTACCTGGACATTCTCAACCAGTACAATCAGACTGTTATCCAGATCGAGTTCATTTCAGGCGTTCAATAAAAAGACATTCAACAATGAAAAATATATTCAAATACATCAGCAAAACTTCAATGGCTCTTCTCCTGGGGTTGACCATTTCCTCCTGCGGACCACAAGATGAGGAAGTCATTGAGGTGAATCATACAGAAAGTGAGAATACAGTGGAACTTACCAAAGCGCAGTTTGAGCAGGCAGGCATCAAATTCGGAAGCCTTGAGAAGCGGGTTATTGGTTCGGAACTCCGGGTCAACGGGGTGATTGACGTGCCCCCGCAAAGCAATATTTCCATCCATATGCCCTATGGAGGCTTTGTGAAATACACTGAAATGCTGCCTGGCACAAAGGTTAAAAAAGGTCAGTTATTGGTGGTAATTGAAAATCCGGAGTTCATCCAGTTTCAACAAGAATACCTGGAGAGTCTGGCCAAACAGGAATTTCTGAAAGCCGAATTTGACCGTCAGAAGGAGCTGTTTGATGAAAAAGTAGCTTCTGGTAAAACATTTCAGCAAGCCAAAAGTGACTTTCTGGCTAATGAAGCCCGGATTAAAACTATGGAAGAACGATTGAAGCTCATTGGCTTCAATCCGGCAAAAATCCGCGAAGGATATATCTCGGCTTCTGTAAATATTTTCGCTCCGGTTAACGGTGCCGTTCGGGAGATTTATACCAATGTGGGCAAATACATCAACCCGCAAGATGTGATCATGGACATTACCAATGCCGAAGACCTGCATGTGGAACTTACCGTGTATGAAAACGACATCCCCAGAGTGCAGGAAGGACAACGGATCCGCTTTGCATTGGCGAATTCTCCTGAAGAATGGCGGGAAGCAGAAGTATTTCTGATAGGTAGCGGAGTGCGGGAAGACCGGTCGGTGACTGTACATGGCCACTTAGAAAAGATGCACGAAGATTTGAAGCCGGGAATGTATATAGCTGCAAGGATCGAAACCGACAGCAACGAAGTGTTGGCTATCCAAGAGGAAGGAATCGTTCGGTTTGGTGGAAAACAATATGTCTTTGCCTATACAGGAGAAAAAACAGAAAACGGTGCAACCGTTCATGATTTTGAAATGATGGAAGTCATCAAAGGATATACCGAAGATGGCTATACCCAGATTTCTTTGGCCGATTCAGAAAAGGACCTAAGTGCCCTTCAAGTGGTCACCAAAGGTGCTTTCACCTTGTTGGCTAAAGCCAAAAATACCGAAGAAGAAGGAGAAGGACACGCACATTAAAATGAATCATCCTTATGATCAAAGAACTCGAAGATAAACTCAAGCAGAAAGACATCCGACCAACAGCCATGAGGCTGTTGGTGTTGGAAGCACTGGCAGGTCAAGAGACGGCCATCAGCCTTTCCGACTTGGAAAAGGCCTTTGAAAAGTCAGACCGGGTGACACTATTCCGCACCCTGAAAACCTTTCAGGAAAATGGACTGGTGCACAGTATCGATGACGGTACCGGAGCGCCTAAATACGCCCTATGCGAAGAGGGATGCGAGTGTAATATCGAAAGGGACCTGCATGTGCATTTTCATTGTCGGGTGTGTAGCGAAACCTTCTGTTTGCCCAAGTATAAAATCCCGGAAATTGAACTGCCAAGCATGTTCAAAGGGGAAGAAGCCAACTTGGTAGTAAAGGGGATTTGCGGGAAATGTGCAGGATGAATATTGCAAGTACTATGCATTGGGTTTACTAGTAATTTTAAGTCAAACATCCAATGAAATGAAACCATGCATCATGGAAAACCTCACAACTTAGGATGATTAGGAGCATATGAAATTTAATACCACCATGCCGAAAGGCTTAAAGCCACATTATCAAAAAGAACTGGATGCATATCGGGATAAACTGGGGAAGTGGTTTTTACGGGAAGCTTGGCAGCATCTGGAAAGGGCCCACATCCTTGGTCAGCCCTATCCTTACCAGCACTCTGAAGTGCATTGGCTCATGCTTCGGTTTGGTTTTAAAATCAAAGACTGGAAGGAAATACGGGGTCAGATTCTCAGGCTCTTTGTAGGTGGAGTAAAATCCTTTGTAGGGAAAATACCTGTAGGTAATACTGGAGGCGCCAATGTTCCGCCTCTCTTGCCTATGGAAATACCAGCAGATCTGAAGGCAATAATAAATCAGTTCAAAAAATAAAATAGTCCTAAAGAATGACCGCTCTACTCACCGGTACCATTATGCTCAGTCTCCTTCATGGACTGATTCCCAGCCATTGGCTGCCGGTGCTGGCCCTGAAAGAAAAGTTTGGATGGGAGGGAATCAAGACGGTTCGCATTGCAGCGATGGCAGCTTTGGCTCACTCGCTGAGCACCTTTTTGTTAGGAGTGTTTTTGGGTTTGTTCAGCTTGTCACTTTCTGAAAACCTACACACTTACACCCGTTGGGTCATTCCTGGATTGCTTATAGCCATCGGCTTTTATTTTGTCATTCAACACCACCGTCACCACCACTTTCACATTGCTGAAAAACAAAAGCTGGAAAAAGCAGGAGCAGCGCAGGTTGTGACTTTGCTGGTATTTACCATGTTTCTTTCGCCCTGCCTGGAAATTGAAGCCTACTTCCTTATGGCAGGAACTCATGGCTTTCCAATGATCCTAGCTGTGGGACTACTCTACACCATTGTTTCTGTGTTCGGGATTACTTTTTGGGTTTACCTGGCCCAAAAAGGGCTGCACCGATTCAACTGGCACAAATTGGAACATAATGCAGGACTGATTTCCGGTGGCATACTTATTCTCACTGGCATCATTTCCTTTTTCACAGATTAAAACAGATTAGACGATGACAAATACAAATCACTTAGACGATAAAGCCTGCTGCAGCACTGACCAGCATCCAGGCAAACCAAAAAAGGAAGAGGAAAAAACCTCTCCAACTTTTCTGCAAACTTGGGGAAGTGGTATGGTGAGCTTTGTCATGCTACTTGCTGGAATTGCCGCTGACCAGTTGGGACAGCCTGCAATTTTCCAGGGATGGATTCGCATTGGCTGGTATGTGCTGGCCTATTTGCCCGTGGGATGGCCGGTGTTGGTCAAAGGCTGGAAGTCCATCTTAAAAGGTGATGTGTTCACTGAATTTTTCCTCATGGGCATAGCCACATTGGGGGCTTTTGCCATAGGGGAATATCCAGAGGCGGTTGCGGTGATGCTTTTCTATGCCATCGGTGAGTTGTTTCAGGATGCGGCCGTGAACCGGGCCAAGCGAAACATCAAAGCCCTGTTGGACATCCGCCCCGATTCGGCTTCGGTTTATAGAGGTGGGCAAACGGTGTCCGTACACCCCGAGGAAGTACAAATTGGGGAAACCATCCAGGTTAAACCCGGAGAAAAAGTACCCCTCGATGGGGAAATGATCAGTGAAAAAGGCAGCTTTAATACCTCGGCCCTAACTGGCGAAAGCAAACCTGCGACCTACAACAAAGGAGAAAATGTGCTTGCTGGGATGGTGAACCTCGATAGGCTGATTGAATTGAAAGTTATCAGACGGTTCAATGAAAGTTCAATTGCCCGCATCCTTGAGCTAGTCCAGAATGCCACCTCACGCAAGGCAAAAACTGAACAGTTCATCCGTAAGTTTGCACGGGTCTATACACCCATTGTCACCTTTCTGGCCATCGGCCTGGCCTTCTTGCCTTATTTCTTTTTGGAAGACTATATGTTTGAAGCATGGCTTTATCGGGCCTTGATCTTTTTGGTGATCTCATGCCCCTGTGCGTTGGTTGTTTCTATCCCACTTGGTTATTTCGGAGGGATTGGTGCAGCCTCCCGAAAAGGCATACTGTTTAAAGGTTCCAACTTTCTTGACCTCATGACCAGCGTTACTACCGTGGTGATGGACAAAACAGGCACACTTACAAAGGGAGTGTTTGAAGTTCAGAAAGCCGTGACCATGGAGGGAATTACACTTGATTGGCTTAGTCTGACAGCAGCAATGGAAAGCAAATCCACCCATCCCATCGCAAAAGCCATTACAGAGTATGCTAAAAAGCAAGGAAGAGAAATTTCAGAACCCGAACAACAGGAGGAAATTGCCGGGCACGGACTGAAAGGAATTGTAAATGGCAAGCATGTGCTGGTAGGCAATCAAAAACTGCTGGATAAGGAAGGGATTGTTACCCATACTGATGCAGCCAGGGAGGTCAATACCGTTATCCATGTAGCAGTAGACCAAAAATATGCGGGATATCTAGTGATCGCGGATGAACTGAAAGAAGATGCTGTTCAGTCCATCAATGAACTACACAAATTAGGAGTTCGGGAACTGATCATGCTGTCAGGAGATAAGAATGCAGTGACCCAACAGGTGGCAAAATCACTCGGAATAGATAAAGCCTTTGGTGATCTGCTGCCTGAGCAAAAGGTGGAAAAGGTAGAAGAACTGAAAAAAGATGCCAGCCGGGTCATTGCTTTTGTGGGGGACGGTATCAATGATGCTCCTGTCCTTGCTCTGGCCGATGTGGGAATTGCAATGGGTGGTTTGGGTAGTGATGCAGCCATTGAGACAGCTGATGTTGTGATTCAGACTGACCAGCCCTCAAAAATTGCTACTGCTATTCAGTTAGGCAAGCAGACAAAACGGATCGTATGGCAAAATATCAGCTTGGCTTTTGGAGTGAAGGTTATTGTACTGGCACTTGGAGCCGGAGGTATAGCCACCATGTGGGAAGCAGTCTTTGCCGACGTTGGAGTGGCATTGCTGGCAATTTTGAACGCTGTAAGAATACAGCGCTCTTAACCCAAAGTTCAATCAGGTGTACTTGCAATCCTCTTTTTCTTTAGCTGAAGGTTGGCATTCCTAAGGTTGGGTTACTTTTTCAACCGGTTGAAGTTAAAGACTCGTTTTCAAATGGATTTTCAATTCCATCCCTAAGTCATTTCCCCCGTTTCGCCCACTCCTTTCGTTTCGATTCATTCGCGCCATTTTCAAATGACAGCTCCTTGCTCTTCACTCAAGGAAAGGGCTTTCACTCCCCACGGCTACCGCTTCATTACACTTACCCTTCTTCTAAGTCCCGGCAAGCCTGGGACTTGGGAAGGCCGTTTCGTGAAGCCGTAGCCCGAGCCTTCTTTGGGGGGCAAGCCTTTTTCCGATTTTTCTTCCAAGTACATCGAGATTTTTATCCGTTTCGGTCGGTCAGCGCTCCGTTCCATTTTTTTCTTCTCAATCCCCCGGTCTTCGGTGAATGACACGACGATGCAAAGGTTGAGTGCGAACCTGCAACAGTCAAAAGTGCGCTCCGCCCTGATCTAAAAAAACAGGGTCTCCTACGGACTGCCTCCCAGTTTTTTATCCCAGGCTTTTGCCTTATGCAGAACCACACTCTATGGGTTGCATGTCGGTCAGAACCTCAATACCAGTGGATAAAAAAATGTCACTTCACGCCCACATATCGCCCTTCACTTCCAAAAATTTACCCCTTGTACTCGGGAAAAATCTTGGATTAAGTGTCGGGTCGATCTTCCTAATATCCTTGGATATAACTGGGCTTTATGTGGCTGATAAACAAATCAATAATCGCTTTATCGATCCTTTTTTGTCACACTTTAAAACTCTACAACCATGAATGCTTGGGAAAATTTTAACCAATTAGCGGAAACCGTCACCAACGAAATCATCAAAGGTATCCAAAATGAAAACCTTACTTGGGAACAAGTTTGGAGTCCTAAAAACTCTCCGAAGAATTATGCTTCCAACCGTCCTTATTTGGGATTCAATGCACTTTGGCTAGCCTGGGTGACCATATCCAAGAAATTCAAAAGTCCCTATTTCCTTACTTATAATCAGGCAAAGCACCTTGGTGGAAATGTCAAGAAGGATGAAAAAGGCTCTAAAGTCGTATTCTGGAAGATTTCCAAGTTTGTAAAAGGAAAGGCTATCAATGAAGAAGGAGAAAACGAGGACCTGTTTGGAAGGAAGTTTACCCCCTTTATCTGGACGGTTTTTAACATCGATCAAATAGAAGGTATTGATTTTACCCTAGAAGGTGCCGAGGAAAGGGTTTTTTCTCCGATCGAAACTTGCGAATCCATCATTTCAGGCTACACCACCTGCCCGAATATCATTCATGAAGGTGACGAGGCATTTTACAGCCCTTCCCGAGATTTTATCAATATGCCGGAAAAGGAATCCTTTAAAGGAGACGAGCAATATTATTCTGTTCTATTTCATGAAATGATCCATAGCACAGGACATACCAGCAGACTGGGAAGATTTGCAGAAAGACCGGCTTTGGTTGGCTTTGGTTCGGTGGAATATTCAAAAGAGGAATTGATCGCGGAAATGGGAGCCAGTTTTCTGAATGCCTTTACCGGAATCAAGGATGCCAATTTCAAAAACTCCTTAGCCTATCTGAAAGGATGGTTTCAGCCACTACAGGAAGATCCAAAAATGCTGATCTATGCAGCCCAAAAGGCGCACCAAGCAGCCAATTACATCCTAGGAATTGACCAAGAAGGGGAGGAGTAATCCTCCCTTTTTTTGTCAATTTTTTCTTTCCGTCCACCAAAAAAATCGCCCCCCTTCGGTGGTACTTCTGAGTAACAGAGAAATCCTTGCAGAAAGTTTATCGCTCCACTAATTCAAAAAGACGATGAAGCATGGAGCTAAAAAACAGAAGAAATTTGGTCGCAGGGTACCTACTTTAGATCAAGTCTTGGATTATTTCTTAACGAACAGGTTCGGAACAGAAGAAGGGGAGCTTTTCTTTTTCTTTCACCGGACAACTTATTGGCGTTCGCAGTCCGGGGATCCAATTGGAGATTGGATGAAAGCAGCAGACAGGTGGATGTGGAATTTGGAAAACTAAGATGCTTTCGGATTTGCCAGAAATATCCATTTTTCAATTTTGGTTGATTTTAAAGCTTATCCAAAATTTCCCGAATCAACCGCTCCCTGTCCAATTCCTTTTTTCTCTTTGACCGTAGGCTTAAAATGTAAAGTATCCAAATCCCCCAAGCGACTGCGAAAAGTAGGAATGGGTTTTCTGCCCCTAATGCTCCAATCATTGCAATGAAGCTGATGAAAAAGGTTCCTAAAAATTTGATGGTTGGCCACATAATTAGGTGGTTTTTAATTGTCAAATATAGTTTTTTAGTTGAAGGTTCAAACTGTTGTTCCAAAAAGGGTCATGATATATTTATTTTAGTGAGTCAATTTTTTTTCGATTTGAGAAGCTCACAGTTGCAAAGGCAAACTGGATATTTAAAACGTTTCGGCTTGCAAAGATTTAATCATGCATAAATGAGGAGAATCAGCCAATTTCTTGAATCCAAAAAATGAGTTGCTATGCAAGTTTTGCAATTGAGAAATTCAAAGTAATTAATGAGCTTAGGAGAAAGTTTTTACCAAAAAAGAATTTCCATGAAATTTTTTGATGATTTTTTTAATTTATTGGAAAAAATTATTGAAGCTGAAAAAATAGGTTGAGAAATAATATTTTGTTTCTTCAGTTCCTAATTTTGCGAATTTGTTGAAATTTGACCTGATTGTATTTATTAAAAGTTAGATCTAATTGGTTTTCATAGATTTTTTATTTTTGGGGTCAATTTTTTAATAAAATTGATGCTTTTATTGGCCTGACAGGTAAAAAAATGAATTTCATAGTTTTGT
>NZ_JAPEIB010000053.1:0-18065 GCF_028823735.1 Algoriphagus sp. NF | reverse complement strand
ACTAGCTGTCTAAGAATATTTGGCTACGTGTAGGATTCCGAAGAGTCATATTTTTTTTTATCGTATTAGTAAGATGTATTATAAAATGTTATGAATCTAAACTTCAACCATCTCAAAGCCCTGCAGGCAGTGGCCAAGTATGAAAGCATTACCAAAGCCGCTAAGTCTTTGGATATGACTCAGCCCGCGGTATCCGTTCAGTTGAAAAACCTTCAGGATCAGTTTGATGTCCCTCTTACCGAAGTGATTGGTAAAAAGGTCCACATCACGGAGTTTGGTCTTGAACTCGTCGAAATGTCAGAGCGCATATTCAGCGAAATGAATCAAATCGAGCAACGGATGAAAGAACTAAAGGGACTGCTGGCCGGTAAAATCCGCATATCAGCAGTCTCTACCGGCAAATATATCATTCCCTATTTGATTTCGGAGTTTATGAAACTGCATCCTCATGTAGAAATCAGCCTTGAAGTTTCCAATCGCTACAAGGTCTTGGCTCATTTGGAAGAAAATAGCACCGATTTGGCTTTTCTTTCGATTTCTCCTGAGGACTTGGACTTGGATTCAGTGACTTTAGCCGAGAATAAATGGTATTTAGCATGTTCTCCCGAGCATTCGGAAAAATTCCAGAGTCTAATTGATCAAGACAAATGGGGAGAGATTCCTTTTATTTTAAGGGAAAAAGGATCTGGAACCCGGGTCATCATGGAGCGATTTTTTGAAGATCGGGATATTGCTATCAAAAGCCGGATGGAATTATCCACCAATGAAGCTGTCAAACAGGCCGTGATGGCAGGACTTGGAGTGAGTGTTTTATCACTGTACTCTATGCGAAGTGAAGTGGCTGATGGCAGAATCAAACTCCTTGAATTCAAAGGATTGCCCATCAAGGCCCATTGGAGATTGGTATGGTTAAAGCAAAAAAGACATCAACCTGCGGTCATGGCTTTTATTCGTTGGCTGACCGAAAACAATCAGGAAGTCTTCGGAAAGCTCCTCAATCCATAAGAAAGGTAAAGGCTTGTGTAAAAGCCCTATATTTGCGCACAAACCAACCTAAAATACATGAACGCATTTGTTTTTCCTGGGCAAGGAGCCCAATTCCCAGGAATGGGAAAAGAGCTGTATGAGACTAATTCTCTTGCCAAAGAGCTTTTCGAAAAGGCTAATGAAATTCTTGGATTTCGAATCACAGACATCATGTTTGAAGGTTCCGCTGAGGAACTTAAGCAAACCCAGGTCACGCAGCCTGCGATTTTTTTGCATTCAGTAATCTTGGCAAAATGCACTCCTGATTTCAAGCCTGATATGGTAGCTGGGCATTCTTTGGGAGAATTTTCTGCATTGGTGGCTAATGGAGTTTTAGCATTCGAAGATGGTCTACGCTTGGTACATCAGCGGGCTTTGGCTATGCAGGAAGCTTGCGAGATTAATCCATCCACGATGGCTGCTATCTTAGGATTGGCAGATGAAAAAGTTGAGGAAATCTGTGCCAGTATCTCAGAGGAAATCGTAGTGCCGGCGAATTACAATTGCCCGGGTCAATTGGTGATCTCAGGAAGTAATAAAGGAATCGAAATTGCCTGTGAGAAAATGAAAGAAGCAGGTGCAAAAAGGGCTTTGCCCCTTCCGGTAGGAGGAGCTTTTCACTCTCCACTGATGGAGCCTGCACGCGAAAAACTTCAAAAAGCCATCGAAATGACTCAATTTTCTGTTGGCTCTTGTCCAGTTTACCAAAATGTAAGCACTACGGCTGTCACGGATGTGAATGAAATCAAAGAAAATCTTATCGCCCAGCTCACTGCACCTGTAAAATGGACTCAATCTGTCCAGAATATGGTGAAGGATGGAGCTACCGAATTTATCGAATGCGGCCCAGGAAAGGTACTTCAGGGTTTAGTTAAAAAAATTCATCCTGAGGCCCAGGTTTCTGGGCTTTGATCTTAAATAGCTAGGCTGTCTTTTTCAGAAGGCAGCCTTATTTTTCCATTTTTTCACTTTTGATTCATCCTCACATGCTTCGAGAAGCTCCAAAGAATTTTTATTAAGCTTAGGGTGAACCCAATAGGGAAGCAACTCGGCAAGTGGTGCTAAAACAAAGCGACGCTTATGAAGATGCGGATGTGGAATAATAAGGTTTGGCACTTGAATCTCCTGATCTTCCCAATACAAAATATCAATATCCATGGTTCGATCTCCCCATGTGACTTCGCGCTCCCTTCCCAAATCGCGCTCAATGGTCTGCAAAAAGCTCAAAAATTTGAGAGGTACCTCCTCAGTACTTACCAAGAGCACTTGATTCAGAAAATCTCCCTCAGCCTTTCCTCCCCATGCTTCCGTAGAAAAAATGGATGATTCCCCTTTAATCAGTGCTTTTGAAACAAGCATTTGTTTAGCCTCTCGAATCAGCTGCTCCCGATCTCCTAAGTTCCCTCCCAAAATCAAAACTACCTCTTGAACCATTCCCCTTGAATTTTACTTTCATTAGTCCCTCAAAATAAACTATTTTTACCCCAACTAATACAACTACTATGAAATTCTTAGGAAATGTTCTGGCAGTCATTGTCGGTTTATTCGTTTTCTCAATCTTGAGTATTCTGCTCTTTTTTGGGCTGATTGGAATTTTGGCAGCATCTGGCGAAAAGGAAGTCTCACTGAAAGACAACACCGTTCTGCATTTGAATCTCAATGGCCGAATGCTTGTAGAGCGAACCTCAGAGGATGACCTGAATTTTGGACAATTCGGAAACCCTTTTGGAGGAAGTATGCAGGCAGGCATGATTAATCTCAAAAAAGCAATTCGAGAGGCAAAAACCAACGAGAAGATCAAAGGAATCTATCTCAATACCGGACTGATTCTAGCTGGACAAGCTAATCTACTCGAACTTAGAGAAGAGCTAGAAAGCTTTAAAGAGTCCGGAAAATTCATCCTCGCTTATGACGAAGCTTATGGCGAAGGAGGATACTATTTGGCTTCTGTATCTGATGAGATTTATCTCAACCCAATGGGGGCAATTGATTTCAATGGACTCGCCTCAGAAGTAATCTTTTTGAAGGGCTTTTTCGAAAAAGTTGGAATCGAGCCAGTAGTATTTCGGGTAGGTGAATTCAAAAGTGCCGTCGAGCCTTACATCTTGGAGAAGATGAGCCCTGAAAACCGGCTCCAAACAGAATATTTTCTCGAAGACATCAATCAGGAAATGATCAAGGCCGTGGCAGACTCTCGAGGTTTGAGCCTAGACAGCATAGCTACTATCAATGATCAAATGCTGGTAAGGGAGGCTGAAGACGCAGTGACATACAATCTGGTGAACAGATTGACCTACGAGGACGAGGTCCATGCTATCTTGAGAGAAAAACTTGGATTGGATGAGGATGACGACATCCCCACAATCAATGCCACTGATCTAGGTTCATTGGCAAAAAGCAAAAACCTCACATCCAAAAATAGAATTGCTGTAATCCTTGCTGAAGGAGAGATTGTCAGTGGCAGTGTAGATGGGGTAATCAGCTCTGATAAATTTGCCAAGGAGATTCGGAAAGCCAGAAAAGACGATGATATCAAAGCAATCGTTCTTCGGGTTAATTCACCGGGAGGATCGATTTTAGCATCAGAGGTAATCTGGAGAGAAATGAGTGAAGCCAAAAAGGTAAAACCAGTCTATGTATCCATGGGAGAAGTAGCTGCTTCGGGTGGTTATTACATTTCCGCCCCGGCAGATACCATCGTGGCCCAGCCAAACACAATCACCGGCTCCATTGGGATTTTCGGCTTATGGTTCAATGTACAGGAATTGATTAATGATAAACTGGGAGTAACGACCGATGTGGTCACCACAGGTGAGCTTTCAGACTTTATGAATGTGGCCCGACCACTGACAGAAGTGGAAAAAACCATCGTACAAAAATCTATCGAAGATGGCTATGAGAAATTTATCAGCCGTGTAGCTGAGGGTAGAAACATGAGTCCTGAGGCTGTAAAAGAGGTTGCTTCTGGAAGAGTTTGGACCGGAAATCAAGCCTTGGAGCGTGGCCTAGTCGATGTTTTGGGTGGTTTGGATACCACCATTGACCTTGCAGCAAAGAGAATTGAGGCAGGAGATGATTACCGGGTGATTTATTACCCACAGCAGAAACCTTGGTTTGAAAAACTCATGGATGACTTCTCCGACAATGTAGAAGCTAGAATCCTTCAGGCCCAACTTGGAGAATATTACGGTCTCTACAAAAATCTAGAAAAAGTAAAAACCTATCAGGGAATTCAGGCAAGGATGCCACAAGAGATCAAAATCAAATAAAGAAAAAGCCTCGGTTGAAAATTTCGACCGAGGCTTTTTTTATGGCTTTTGCAGAAGAATCAACCAAGCTTTTTCTACATCTCCTTCT
Organism: Algoriphagus sp. NF; assembly: GCF_028823735.1. NCBI lineage: Bacteria > Pseudomonadati > Bacteroidota > Cytophagia > Cytophagales > Cyclobacteriaceae > Algoriphagus > Algoriphagus sp. NF. Next base: position 13,682 of record NZ_JAPEIB010000053.1, on the reverse strand, counting down.
TCCAAAGTCTCTTTGGCTAGCAGATGTAAATGATCTGCCCAACTCGCTGGATCATTTTGGAAACGGACCCGCATTTCTTGTATTTCGGGTTTTTCTCCAAACTTTTCGATTTCCTCTTCACTCGGAAGACTCTCCACATTTCCCAACCTTCCCAGATTATTCCCAGTCAGTATAGCACTGTTTCGGATATCCTCGGGGATTTGGTCTACGCCGATTCCCAGAGTCCTCAGTGGCTTTGGAATTTCGAAAAGACAAGATCCGTTGGTTCGTGAATACCAATTTCCACCAAGACGAGCTACCAAATCCAATTTATTGGGGTCGATTATACCCTTTTCATCCAAAATATCTTCGTCTACATGGACGCAAAGCACTTCACAAATAACTAGATTTCCCGCTCCTCCTGTGTCACCTAGTGATTTCACTTCATTGACTTTACACTCCATGGAAACCCTGGCTTCTTTGATCCTCGGAGGTTTGACTTGTGAGGAAGGCACAGCCGTAAAACCTGCCTTCACAAATTCATCTACTCCTTTTGGGTACTCGGTACTCGCCAAAGACATTTGCTCGACCATACCATAATGCACCACATGAATCACGACTTCCGGTACCTCATGGACATTTTCCAAGGTGTGCTTGGTGGTATTATCACGCACACGCCGAGAAGGAGAAAAAACCAAAATCGGGGGATTGGTACTGAATAGATTAAAGAAACTAAAAGGACTGAGGTTAACATTTCCCTCTGAGTCAATGGTACTTGCAAAGGCAATGGGTCGTGGCGCCACGCTGCCTTGTAGCAAAGCATGAAATTCAGGAACTGGTAGGTCTTTTGGGTAAATAGTCTTCATGAATCAGTTTGATTGGAAAAATTCATTCTTTCTTAACAGCATGAATTACCTCAGGATTTTTCTTTTGTTCAAATTAAAAGGCAATTTTATCGGAGATTAAACCCCAACAAAGCAACATGAAAGCCTTCCAAATTCAAAAACGAATCGCCGTTCTGGCTCTTTTCTTCTTCGGCTTAAGCTCTATTTCTATAGCACAAAGCCTTCAATTCGCCACTTTCAACATCCGTTGGGATAATCCTGGCGATACTGGTAATCTTTGGAAGGATAGGCTACCCCATGTTACATCGCTGATCCAATTTCATCAAATAGGAATCGTAGGGACGCAAGAAGGCCTAAAGCATCAAGTCGAACAGCTGAGTAACTCCCTTGGGTTTGATTATTTGGGAGTAGGCAGGGATGATGGCGCTCAAAAAGGAGAATACACCGCCATTCTTTACGATGGATCCCAATACGAATTACTTGACCAAGGTACTTTTTGGCTATCCCCTACTCCTGAGGTCCCAAGTAAGGGTTGGGATGCCGCGCTTAATCGGATTTGCTCCTGGGGGAAATTTCTAAGTCCTGAGAAAGAGGAGTTCTACGTGTTCAATATCCACTACGACCATATCGGGCAGGAGGCCAGGGAAGAAAGCAGCAAATTAGTTGTTCAGAAAATTGAAGAAATCAATACCGAAAAGCTTCCGGTAGTTTTATTGGGTGATTTCAATGTTACACCTGATAATGCTGCCTACACCACCATTACCTCCTCTGGGGGCTGGAAAGATGCCCGTTTGATTTCCAAAACACCTTCTTACGGACCTGCAGGTACTTTCACTGGATTTGATTGGGAAAAAATGCCTAATGGAATCATAGACCATATTTTCGTCAAAGGGCAGGTTCAAGTAATCAGACATGGTATCCTAAGCGATAATTATGGTAAAAAATACCCCTCTGATCACTTTCCTGTGATGGTTGAGGTTCAATTTCGGTGAGACTGGAAATAAAAATGCCCCCAAAAAGTTATGACTATTTGGGGGCAAATAAGTGAAAACTTTCCTTAAGAATTCATCAGCTCTTCAATTTCCTCCGCCTCAATCGGGATATTCCGCATCAAATCGAAGTAGCCATTTTCTTGGATGACGATGTTATTCTCCAAGCGTACTCCTAGGTTTTCTGCTGGAATGTATATCCCTGGCTCAACGGTAAATACCATACCCTGTGTGATTGGGCCATGCATAGTTCCCACATCGTGCACATCCAAACCCAAATGATGGGAAGTACCATGCATAAAATACTTTTTGTAGGCTGGCCATTTTGGATCTTGGTTTTTCACTTCCGTCTGATCAATCAGGCCAAGCCCGATCAATTCGGATTGCATGATAAGCCCCACTTCCTTATGATAGTCTTGAATGTTAGTCCCCGGTCTCAGGATATTCATCGCTTCTCGCTGAACGCGTAAGACTGCATCGTAAACAGCTTTTTGGCGCTCGGTAAATTTCCCATTCACTGGAATAGTCCGAGTCATATCTGCATTGTAATTTCCATATTCTGCACCCACATCCATCAGCAATAAGTCGCCATCATGGCACGGGCGGCTATTCTCAATATAATGCAATACACAGGCATTGGCACCCGAGGCGATGATCGGCTCATAAGCAAAGCCCTTACTTCGGTTTCTTACAAATTCATGTAAGTACTCCGCTTCAATCTCAAACTCAGTCACTCCAGGCTTCACGAATTTTAAAATTCTTCGAAATCCTTTCTCTGTAATATCACAGGCAATTTGGAGTTGATCGATTTCAGCTTGCTCCTTGGCGCCACGGAGTTCATGCATAATCGGAGCCAGTCGCTCATACTCATGAAGCGGAAATCGCTCCTTGCAAGACTTGATAAATCGGGCATCTCGAGTCTCTACCACCACTCCCGCTCGGAGATGCTCATTTGTATTCAGGTAAACGCGCTCCGAAAGCGCCATTACTGAATTGAAGATTTGATCAAAATCAGAAAGCCAATGAATGTTTTTAATTCCCGAAGCTGCTTCTGCCTCTTCTTTGGTGTATTTATGCCCTTCCCAAACCGCGATGTGCTCGTTGGTCTCTCGCAGGAAAAGCACCTCCCGCCAAGCTGGATTAGGGCAGTCAGGTGCGATCAGGAGAATAGTCTCTTCCTGATCTATGCCACAGAGATAAAAAAGATCATTGTTTTGTCGAAAACGCATCGTGCCATCAGCGTTGGTTGGCATGATGTCGTTCGAATTGAAAATTGCGACTGAATCTTTGGCTAGTTTTTGAGCCAGTTTTTCTCTATTTCGAATGTAAAGGTCCGCGGAAAGTGGTTGGTATTTCATTGTCTATCTTTTATTTTTTTGATCAAAGGGATTTTAAGAATAAGCTCATTAAAAGCAGAATCTGGGATAATTAAATTTGATTTGAAACAAGACCGGGATAGAAATTTGTTTTCTTTGTGTTACCGGAAATTGAAATTGAAACAAACTTCTCAGGAATCCAAGTTTGTTTAGAAATCTTGGTTTTTGGTTTTCAAAATAATTTATGCATCAGATAAAAGAGCTTGCAAACGGCATTCGGATCGTTCATCAGGAAGTCTCTCATACGCGCTTGGTCCATTGTGGATTTGTACTCAATATTGGCAGCCGAGATGAGACCAAGGAGCAAGAAGGTTTAGCTCATTTCTGGGAGCACATGGCTTTCAAGGGTACCAAAAGACGAAAAACCTTTCACATCCTAAATCGCCTGGAATCCCTCGGTGGAGAGCTCAACGCCTACACAACCAAAGAAAAAATCTGCTTTTATGCATCGGTCCTGAAGGATCATTATTCCAAAGCTGCCGAACTGCTCTTTGATATCACTTTCAATTCAACTTTTCCAACCAAAGAAATCGAGAAGGAGCGACAGGTAATCTTGGAAGAAATGGCCATGTACCGAGATTCACCGGATGATTCTATTCAGGACGAACTCGACGCTTTGGTCTTTGACAATCATGCCCTAGGTCGAAATATCCTTGGAAGAGAAGAGACAGTGGGACATTTCACCCAACAGGATTTCTTTGAGTTTATTGGGAGTCGCCTTGACACCTCCCAACTTGTTTTTTCCATTGTTGGAAATATTTCCTTTGCCAAAGCTTTGAAGATCATTGAAGGCCCACTTTCCGAAATTCCAGCCAAGCGAACTCTCTACCTCAGAAGCCCTTTCAAAGGATACCTACCCAAGCTAGAAAGACTGAATCGGGATATCACGCAGTCTCTTTGTGGAATCGGAAGGCCGGCTTATTCTCAGCATGACCCAAGAAGGTATAAACTTTACCTTTTGAACAATATCCTCGGCGGCCCGAGCATGAATAGCCGCTTGAATATGGCGCTTCGCGAAAAGCACGGGCTAGTGTATAGCATAGAGTCTACCTTCCAGCCTTTCTCAGATGTAGGCTTTTTTGGGATCTTTTTTGGTACGGAAGAAAAGACCCTTCCCAAGGCCAAAAAACTAGTCCAGAAAGAACTCAAGCGACTTCGGGAAAAAAAATTGGGTAGTCTGCAACTTCATATGGCCAAGGAACAAGCAATCGGGCAAATGGCGATGGCGGAAGAAAACTATGCTGCCCTCATGCTGGTATTTGGAAAAAGTCTGATTGACCATGGCAAAATTGATCCTTTGGATAAGATTTTTGAGCAAATCAAGCAAACAACAGCTGAAGACTTACTCGAAATCGCGAATGAAATCCTAGACCCGGTACAATTAACCTCATTGACTTATTTACCCAATTGATCATGGAATTCATCGATCCGGAACTCCTAGAATATTGTGAAGCCCATACAAGCGAAGAAGATGCGCTTTTGAAAAAAATCACCCGAGAAACGCAGGCCAAGGTACTGATGCCTCGAATGCTTTCAGGTCAACTTCAGGGTAAATTTCTAGAATTGATGGTCAAAATGCATCAACCAAAGACTATTTTGGAAATAGGTACTTATACCGGTTATTCGGCTATTTGCATGGCAAGAGGTCTATCCAAGGAAAGCAAACTCATTACTTTGGATATCAATGACGAATTGGAGAAAATGGTCAGAGGCTTTTTTGAAGAAAGTGGGTTGATTGCCCAAATTGACTATCGACTTGGGAATGCGCTTGACTTGATTCCTACTATTGAAGGTCATTTTGATTTTGTATTTATAGATGCCGACAAGGAGAATTACCTGCCCTATTACCAGCTCGTGATAGATCGGGTTTCGAAAGGTGGCGTTATCCTCGCTGACAATGTACTTTGGTCGGGAAAAGTCCTTCCAAAAGGCAGAAAAAAACTCGATAAGGATACAGCTGCCCTGCTGGAATTCAACCGATTTGTACAAGAAGACCCACGAGTCGAAAATAGTCTTTTGCCCATTCGAGATGGATTGATGCTTGCCAGAAAGCTTTGAACCCGAAATATGCATTAGACTTCTTATTACGAGTCCAAACCGCTTCAAAATCAATCCGCTTTGCTGCATTTAGCTCAATCACCGTAGCGGTGCTATGCCTCATTCACTAAATGCTTGATTTTATTGCGGTTTGATCTCTCACTACAGATTCTAATACATAGTCCGGGTTAAAGAAATTTTAGGAATCATTTTTGCAGAAGGTCAGAAAGAAAAATCTTTACTGTCCCCATGAAGCTGATTTCTCGCATCATTTTTACCAAAATCCTATTTATTAGCCTTTTTTCGAGTCTTTTCGCTCAAATCCCGCAGGTTCCTGCTGAGATGGAATTTGCCGATCTTATTCTTCGGATAAACCCTCAAGCAAGAAGGGAAATTCAACTCGATGTGGATGCACTTCATCGCAGTCCCAAGCACTTTCAGGTAAAAATGGATCGATTCAATTTATATCGTCCCATTATAGAGCGGGAGTTTCGGGCTGCCGGAGTACCGGAAGACCTCAAATATTTGGTCATTCAGGAAAGTGGATTGATTGCAGATGCTGTCTCTACATCCAATGCAGTTGGATTTTGGCAATTCAAACAAGGAACGGCCGAGGAAGTATCTATTCGGGTAGATAGACAGGTAGATGAAAGGAAAAATATCGTCAATTCCTCTCGCGGAGCGGCTTTGTACTTAAGAGGACACAATCGCACTTTTGACAATTGGATGGTATCCCTGATCGCCTATCAAATGGGTGCAGGTGGAGCCAAAGCTTATTTCGGTGATCGCTATCGGGGTAAACGCATAGTCGATGTGGATCGAAATTCACACTGGTATTTCAAGAAATTCCTGGCGCATAAAGTCGCCTTTGGGGAGCAGGTTTTCCAACTTACGAGTAATACCAATTCGCTTCGACTTGCAGAGGTGAAGGTAAATGGCCCTACAAGTTTGGATGCCTTGGCTAAAAAGTACAAGGTCAGTGAGGAGCATTTGAAGGAAATGAATAAATGGACTTCCAACGGAAAAATTCCCGCCGGTGGCCCCTACTACTTGGTTTTTGTGACTGATGATCAAGTTGAGTTTGAAACGGGCATCGAGCCTAAAAATCCAGCAAAAAGTAATAATGCGGGCAAATCAAGCCCAAAGTACAGCACAGCTAACTCCTATCCGCGCATTGCAGGTAACACTACCAAAGCATCCCAACCAGACCAAATCACTGTCAACAATCTAGATGGTGTGCAGGCAGCCTCCACCACGACTCAGGATACTTTTGCTGAAAAGATCGGCATCAAAGAGAAGCGATTCCGTCGATGGAATGACCTGGAGCCAGGAGAGCGAGTAGAAGCAGGTGAATATTATTACACCGAAAAGAAAAAGGCCAAAGCTGAGGTAGCCACGCACATCGTTCAACCGGGAGAAACCCTCTGGAGCATCTCGCAAAAGTATGGAATCAAACTTTCATCCTTGAAAGCTAAAAACCGTATCCGAAGAGATCAGGATTTGAAAGCTGGAATGGTATTGAACCTCCAAGAACACCGAAAGCGTGGCGAGGACATCCCTGTGGTACAAATTTCCAACCCTTCAAAAACAGTCATTGCCAAAAATGAGCAGCCTGTCAATCAGCCAAAGTCAAACCCAGTCACATCAGCCTCTTCCAACCAGAAGGCTACGAACTCAGCTAGTTTGACGCATACTGTTTCTCCCGGAGAAACATTGTACGCGATATCCAAAAAATATGGAGTGACTGTAGATCAACTCAAATCCTGGAATCGAATCGGAAGTCAAAATATCATTAGCGTGGGGCAGAAATTAACTATCTTCAAGCCCTGAAACGCGTCTGTTTTAATCCCATGAACCGATTTCTTCTACTTTTAAGCCTTATTTTCATTGGGCTTGGGGGAAAGCTTCTTGCCCAAGACCAGCAGATTATCCCGGATACGGTTTTGATAGCTGGGGATACCCTGCTCATGATTGGGGATTCCTTGATTGTGGAAGAACCAAAAAAGGAGATTTTCTGGAAGACAGGTGGAAATTACAACCTCAATATTGTTCAGGTAACCTTGAGTAATTGGGCTGCGGGTGGAGCCTCCTCCTTTGCACTGAATACCGGAGTTTCACTTTTTGCCAATTACAAAAAAGACAAAAAGGTATGGGACACGCAGCTTACCGTCAATCTGGGTTTTAGTAGGCAGAATGATCGAGTTTTTCCCACAAGAAAAACCAATGACAACTTTCTTTTTGTGAGTAATTACGGTAGAGAACTCTCGGAGACGTTCTACCTGTCCACGCAATTAGAAGCGAGAACCCAACTTTTGGAAGGATTTAAATATGCCCGCCCTTCGGGAAGTGAGTCGGATACCCGTACTAAAATATCCGATCTATTGTCCCCAGGCTATGTGCAGTCATCCACGGGTCTCAACTACAGGAAAACCTATGAGAAAAAAGGGAAATTATCAATTATCCTCTCCCCTTTCACAGGCCGTTTTACCATCGTCCTGAATGACTCTTTGAGTAATGCCGGAGCTTTTGGTGTAACCCCGGGAGAGAATGTCCGAGCTGAAGCCGGGATGTCTTTGGCTACTTCGATCGCAGACTTCCAGCTGATGGAAAATGTGACCTGGCGTGCTGATCTAAATCTCTTCTCAAATTATGAGCGATTCGGAAATATGGTTGTGAACTTCAACTCCATTATTCGAATGAAGGTAAACAAATACATCTCCACCCGGATAGAGACGACTTTGATATATGATGAGGAGGTGTTTATCAAGCAAGATGACGGCCCAGCAAAACAAGCTGTTCAGCTACAGAATCTCGTCAACTTTGGTATATCGCTGGACTTTTAGAAGTCCGGGTCTAGGTCAAACTTCTTCGAAAACTCCAATAAGGCCGGATGCTTTTTGAGCAGATGCTTAAATTTATCCTGATCGGTGTAAAGCTTGGGTGAACCAGCATCATCTTCTTCCTTGACATCCAATTGGATGGCGATTTTTCCAGCCCCACTTTTTTTACGGAAGATCCCAATCAAATCAGGCTTCATTTTTTCAGCAATCTCTTCCTGAACATGGCCCATGACTTCAATGAAAATGGTTCCCTCCTCCACTTTTTTGACTTGCTGAAGGATGGCCAACTCCAGATTCCGCTTTTCAGACTTCCAAAGTTCAATCACCTCAGGCAAATATTGATCTAGCATTTCCTGCTTAAAAACTCCTACAGAAGTGGTAGGAATCAATTCTATTGGCGTCTTCTCCTCTTGGGATGGCTCCTTTACTTCCGGCTTTACCTCTTTCTTTAAAAAAGTTTTTGCCTGAGAAAAATTCGTGGGAACCGAGATAGTCTTTTGGACAGGAGTCTTTTTGGAATGGACTTCGGCTACTTCAGGTTTTGGAGTTCCGTTTGTGGTCTCAGCTTTGGGAGCTAAGCTTTTTTTTTTGAATCCTCCACAGCAAGCGCTGCTAGGCTCAACGCGGCAGGAATTTTGGCCATTTTCATCAAAGCCAATTCCACATGCAAGCGCTGATTTTTACTGCTCTTGTAATGAATATCGCATTGATTGGCGATGGATAGCGCACTCAAAAGAAATGACTGACTACTCGCTTTGGACTGCTCAATATAGTTGGCTTTCACCTCATCAGACACTTCCAATAGATTCACCGTAGCCGAATCCTGTACCACCAACAAATCTCGGAAATGCTCGGCCAGTCCCACGACAAAATTATGCCCATCGAACCCCTTTTTGAGGATTTCGTCAAAGATCAGCAAAGTATCCGCAATATTTCCAGCGAGAAGCGCCTCTACCACTTTGAAATAATAGTCATAGTCCAAAATGTGGAGATTTGCGATGGTCTCTTGATAGGTGACTTTCTTCCCCGCGGAATAGGTAACAATCAAGTCAAAAATCGAAAGTGCATCCCGAAGTGCTCCATCTGCTTTAGCAGCAATTAGCCGCAAAGCCTCATCCTCATAATCTACGCTCTCCTCCTTGGCAATATATTGCAAATGCTCCGCAATGTGCTTGATCTGAATTCTGTTGAAATCAAAAATCTGACATCGGGAAAGGATAGTAGGTATAATCTTATGCTTTTCTGTAGTCGCAAGAATGAAAATCGCATACTTCGGTGGCTCTTCCAAGGTCTTCAAAAAAGCATTGAAGGCTTGATTGGAAAGCATGTGAACCTCATCAATGATATAGACCTTGTACTGACCTTTTTGAGGGGCATAACGAACCTGATCAACCAGGTTTCGGATATCATCTACAGAGTTATTGGATGCCGCATCTAGCTCGTAGATATTGAATGAAGCATTGTTTTGGAAAGAAAGGCAGGACTCGCATGTACCACAGGCTTCCTGGTCTTCACCTCGGTTTTCGCAGTTGATGGTTTTGGCAAGGATTCGCGCACAGGTAGTTTTTCCTACTCCCCGAGGCCCACAAAAAAGAAAAGCTTGAGCTAAGTGATTGTTTTTGATCGCATTCTGAAGTGTGGTAGTAATGTGCTGCTGCCCTACGACACTTTTGAAGTTTGCCGGTCTATATTTTCTTGCCGAAACAACGAAATTTTCCATCGCTGCAAGATATAAAAATCTCTTTGATTGGGGAGGAATTGGAAGATTTGAAAATTGAAAAATTAAAAATTAAGCGTCATAGCGAGGAGCTCTACTTAAAATCAAAAACAATCTATTTACTAGTGAAGCGACGAAGCTATCTTAAGGTTGATTGAAAAATTGAAAGATTGGTTGAAAAGTGTAAAAGTTGGAAGGTTGGAAAGTGACCGTCTCGGTGGAAGCGATACTTGGACTTCAAGAAGGATTTCTTATCTAAACTAACCTAAAACACTGAACTCAGAACCGAAAACCCAAAACCCAAAACCATTTTGCCTCCTATTGCAAATTGCTCCTTGAGTGGAACCAAATTTGCCTTACCTTTGTCTGAATACAAAATGGGGCTGACCGGTATTGACAGTAAGTGTAAAGATCGGGCTCGCATGCAGGCTGGAGTATGTACGGCCTTGAAAGATTCATACGAACTATAAATGGCGAAACTTCTTACGCCATGGCTGCCTAATCTAACCTACTAGGATAGATCGCTTAAAGGGTTGAGTTGCAAACAGTAATTCCCCGGCCACATCTCACCACCTGTGGTCTGATCCGGGTGGAGTTGAGGTGTCGATCAGGTCAGACTGCTGCTTGCGATGCGATTAAGCAAGCTTAAGACTCAGTCGCTAAGCTAGACTCAGGTGTGTCACCCAGCATAGTCTAGTCGAAAAGCCAATCGGTGACTAAGCATGTAGACGGTACGGTGTTTCCTTATCTGGACGCGAGTTCGAATCTCGCCAGCTCCACTAACCCTTGATTATATAATTGATAATCAGGGGTTTATTTTTTATAATCTCAAAATGGTGGCTATATGGCGGCTTTTCCAGTTTGACATTTATTTAAATGCTAATTCATTTATTAGCATTGACAAGGTAATCATTTACCCAGTTTCATTCAACAATCCTTCATCAGCAAAACTGAAATATCCTTCATCTGAAAGGATCAAATGATCAAACAGATGAATATCCATCACCTTGCATCCCTCAGCAACTCTCTTAGTAAGGTTTAAATCACTAGAGGATGGTTTCAAATTACCTGAAGGATGATTGTGACTTAATATAACGCTAGTAGCAAGGCTTTTTAACCCTACACCAAGGATTATCTTCAAATCACAGGTTACGCTTGATATGCCTCCTGTAAATGCTTTAAAATAACCCAAGACCTTTCCTCCTTGATTTAAATACAAGATGATGAATTCTTCTCTTGCGTTAATTAGATCTTGGTTATACAACTCTTTTAATACCTTGTAGGCATCTGAAGACCTTCTGATAGTACCCAACCTTCTGTTTTGTTGAATAGGTTTATATGAAATATTGATTTCTGAAATAGTTTGGTTCATATCTATTTAATTATTTAAATGAAAAAAACCTACCCCAAATGAGGTAGGTCTTTGATTAATTCAAATACCAGAATCCATCAGATTTATTCTCTAGTGCATTATGTATTTGCAGTGTAAAATCATAAGCATTGACTTCTCTCTCAAGAAATTTATCTATGTAAGATGATTTCACTGCACCGGTCATCAGATTGTACAACCTCCACAGATCAATTCGACCAGATTCATACCTGGAGAAATTCTCATCACTGTAATAGGATTCAGCAACTCTGGATATTTGAGTATCATTAATAAGAAGCTCTGGAATCTGAAGCTTCTCTTCTTTGGGTAGATACTGATACATTCTAGCTCTTCCAATCAATTTGGCAAACTGAGATTCTGATAAATCCAACTCTGATAATTGCTCCATTCTAGAGATTTGATCTACTGCATCATACCCTGTGAATAGCTCAAAGGATTTGGCATACAATTCCTGCAAAGACTTCACTTTTAGATCTAGCTTAGTCCCATCTGTAGAAATGCAAAGGTTGGTACAAACTGTATTTTTGAACCCCACAAAGATTTTGAAGTGCTCATAACTTCCTTTATTAGTGTTCATATTATCCAGATTGTAGGCCTTCACACCTCCAACAGTTAGCTCTAATAACTGCCCATTAACATCCTGCATGATTGTAGGAATAGTTACCATAAAAGCTAAGCGTTCGTAATAGATGGTCTTTTCATTGGGGAATAATTCACTAGCCTTTTTGTGTCTAGCTTCATAAATCCTTCCTTTTACTGCATGAGAAACCCTCACAGAAGGTGCTGATAAGTCTCTAAGAGAATATGCATCTCTAGCAGCTTCAGTCACAGCCTCCACAAATTCCACCTGAGAAATAGCAGGTTCATTATCTTTCAGAAATACAGGGATGATGTGTTTATCCCTAATTTCATTTAGATCCATTTCGATGGTATTGGCTTGCAGGAATACATTCCCCTTGCCAACTTCTTCAGAGTTGAGGCTTTGTGGCCTCACCAGTGTGTTTTCCATTGGTTTCAAAGGGTTTTGGTTTCAATAATTCCTGCTTTTTCATAGAAAAGGACTGAAGCTGTTCTTCAGTGACCTTACCAGATTGCTCATAAAGCTCATACAGCTCCTGTAGATTTTTACAGGAATTGATGGCTTGTAACAGATCAACTTTTTCCTCAGGTAACTTGATATCAGCTGATTCACACCACTCTTTGATCTTTTGACCAGTTTCTTGAGAAATGACAAATTCATGATTTAAAGAAAACAAACCTGTTCTGTCCTTCGATGCTCTTGCATGATGTCTGATATTAATATCAAATACCACCGTGAACTCATAGTCCATCCCATCTCTAGTGACCCCTTTTAAACCAACCTTTTCAGGTACAGCTTTACCATTCTTCTCCATCATCACGTAGTCTTGCTTAGATCTAATCGTAGCAATCACATGAACAGGTGTATAAAGAATAGCATTGACGAATGCATTATGTCTTGGAGTAATTTTAGCCCAATTGGAGAAACTATTACCAGCCATATTTCCATGGATATCCAAGATACCACCATCACCTTCCCATTCATGAGAAATAGAGTCCAGAATAATAGCTTCCATACCTTGAGCATGACACATTTTGATTGCTTCCATGTACTTTTCTGGAGTATAAGGAGCAGTAATTCCAAGCACATTATATTCTCCAAGATGTGAGTATAGATCAGCTGAACCATTTTCACTGTCTATCACTGCAATCTTGGACCAATCTCCTACCAACCCATAGGCAAGGAGTAGCGCACTAGTAGTCTTACCTGATCCACTTGGACCCTGTAACCCTACTTTAATTTTGGCCTGCCTTCGAGCAGCCCTACGGAATACTAAGTTTTCCATAAGTGTTATAATATAGTTATGTGAAACACAAAAGCAGCCCACTCGGACTGCTCTAAATCAGGCAATTAGCCACCTCCACGTTTGAATTTATATATCCAAAAATTTAAAAACCTTAAAGTTTCGATGGTGGGGTATGACCCAATTCAAAGCTTGAGGGGGGTAGTGATTTGAATGTGGTTCCTTAATTTGTCCGTGAAGTTCCTTAAAAAATTTCTATAAAATTCGTTTTTAAAAAGTGTAAATATTAATATTTTGGAAAAAAATCAGGAAGCAAATTTTATTTCGCCTCAATTCATTTTTGGCAGATTAAAAAGCTTAAGGAACAATTCTTTCAGAATTCGCAGTTTAATTCCTAAAAATACAGCAGCATTGTTGCTATCACTAAATTTATTTCAAAATCTAAAATTTTAATAGAACAAAAGATGGAATATGCAATTGCCCTCCTAGTTACATGGTTTTTAGTTTGGTTCTTTTTTGTAAGAAATAAATACAATGTAACCCCTAAAAAGTCTTCAATTGATGATTTTTATCAAAGTATTATTAAATATAAAGTTGTTGAAAAATATAGTGAAGAACCAAAATGGGCAATCTACTTGTACTTCCAAAATGGTAAATAGGGTTGGAGTAGAACAAAACCTGGTAGC
>NZ_JAPEIB010000052.1:0-18076 GCF_028823735.1 Algoriphagus sp. NF | reverse complement strand
TTGGGTAATAAGTATTCTTTCAGAACTTCCCAATTGGCGTGGAATATCCGAATTGTGCCAACTAAATCCAATCCCAGACTCAAGAGAAATATTATTGATTCGGTATCCGATTCCTCCTTGAATGATTCCGTCCATTTCACCGGAAATGGGAAGGTACAGATTGTTGCCCGCTGTGGTTAGGTGCCTTCTCAATCCTGCTTGTGCAATGAAATACACTCCATCTTCCCGGCTAAGGCTTTGTCGGAGTTTACGTTTTTCGTAGGCGCTCGGCTTTCCTTCTGTATAGACCGCATGATCTTTGACTTGGGCCCTTAAATGTGAGAAATATAGGGTAAGAATCAGGGTGAATAAGAGCGCTTTGGTTTTCATAGTTTTAAAATTTTCTTACAAACGACTTATGGATTGTTTTAGTATTTGGTTAAAAAATAATTTAGTCAAAATATATCTTAGTCTTTTCAATTCATAAAAAAAGCGGCCAAAAGCCGCTTTTATCAATTCTATTCAAATCTTAGAATATATTAAATTTCAGTCCTATATATCCGCTCAGTCCAGAGAGATCGGATTGGTTGAAATTCCGATATTCCATATTTCCAACGATTCGATAGCCAGCACCGGCATTAAGTGAGACTAGTCGGTGGAGGTTGATTTCAATCAGGGCTGAAGGCTCTACCTGGAAGAAATTGGCTTCTCCCAATCCTGCCTCACCGATTTCATTATCCATCTGCACTTCACCATACCCGATGTATAACGGAAAAGTCAAGTGAACTAGTTTGCTGGCATTCCAGGTGTATTCTGCAAATCCACCGACAGTCCAATAGTCCATATACACATTAGGAACTGTTTCGCTTTGGGGCACCATATCATTCATGGAAGTGCTGAAATAGGCACCAAATGAAATTTGATCTTTGATGCTGACACCTGCTCGCAGATTGAATAGGGTAGCACCAGCACCGTCCATTTGGGTGAATCCAAATGAAGGAGCGATAAATACACCGAGGTTTTCAGTATTGATCGGTTCGCCTTTTTGGAAAAGCGTCTGAGGTTCATCATTGCTTTGTGCTACTGTGAAAACAGGATTAGTGACAGAAAGCAGGAAAAGGGCTAAAACTACTAGTTGGTTTTTCATTTTGAGGTAGTTTAAATTAGGTTTAATAGGAATTTTGTGGTTTAGAATTCAAATACAAGTCTTTCAAAATCGCCATCATCGTCATCGTCTTCAAAGGTGAGACGATTGTTGGCCTTTCCTCGGAAGTACCAGTCATCATCCAAGTCATCCAGAATGGAAGTGGGAGGGAAGTCCAATTCCAACTCAGTCTGCCCATCGTCTCTGAAAACGCGATAAGATCCTTCAATGACTTCATTTCCTCGGGTGGCGGTGACAGTACCGTCTGTAGAAAAGCGGAAAAGAAAATCATCAACTTCATCCGTTTCATCTTCTCCGTCGTCGATATATTGTACGATTCTTAGTCCTGAGGTAATATTCAGATCATTGCGAAGTTGCTCTGCTCCAATATCTGAGGTGCTGGAACTGCTATTTCCATCCAGGTCACAGGAAATTAGGGCTAGACAGAATAGAACAATTGGTAGTCGGTTCATAGTTTTATTGGTTTTTAAGTTGTTTGAAATTGAATACACCCATTTTTAGTCCGATCTGGAAAGTCAGGGCATTGCCTGCCTCAGGGACTCCCGGGAAATCTTCGATGGGTCCGGTCATCACCCGGTAGCCCAGCCCTGCATGCAGACGTGCAAAGCGATGTAGGTTCACCTCCACCTGAGCGCCTGGCTCTACAAAGAGGGTCTTGGTTTCCTCATAGTCAAAATCTCTTCCTTCTTCATCTACTTCGAGCTCCATGATTCCAAATGCTAGTGGAAAGGTAAAGTGTATCATTTTTGAAGCCTGAAGCGTGTACTCGATAAAACCTCCTGCCTGGTAAGAGTCCACATGGGCTCGTGGCGGAAGAATGTTTTCGAATGATGCTGGTCGGATATCGTTGATCATTTGACCGTAAAATCCACCTATACTTATTTTGTCGCCGAAGGTAAGCCCTCCTCGGAAAAGGAAGTAGCCGGTGTTTTCACCTGCCACCTGGGTCGCCTGAAATCCTGGGTCTACAAATACACCCAAATTGGAGAATGAAAGCTTGCCATCGAAGAGTGTCTCTGGATCTTCCTGAGCTTTTAGGCTTGTCAATGATAAACTGAGGAATGCGGTAAACAAAAAGACTTTTTTCATGGTAGTATGTGCAATTAGTTTGTTTTGCTTCCATTACGATGGGATCAATTCAAACAGTTGCCTGAGGTAGAAAATTTTTTTTTGAGAAGGGGAGGCAACTCTTTATATACGTTTGATCGTGATACCCTTGAAATGAATCTACCCAACTCACAGGATTTACAAGATTTGATCCGAGACTGCCAAAATGGTAAGCGAAAAGCCCAGGAAAGGCTTTTCAAGCTTGCCTACCCTTTAGCAATCTCCGTTAGCAAACGCTATACGCGTGATTTGGACGAAGCCCATTCAGTGGTCAATGAGGGTATGCTGAAGGTTTTCAGGCAATTGGATCAGTATTCGCCCGAACTCAGCTTTGGGGGTTGGATCCGGAGAATCATGGTGAATGCCTCGATTGATCACTATCGCCGACTCAAGCGCTATCAGGATCGATACACGGACTACGAAGGAGAGGAGAGTGCTATGATTTTCGATGAAGGGATTCTGGAAAAAATCAGTGTAGATGAAATTTTAACGCTTGTGCAAGAGTTGCCACCGGCATACCGGATGGTATTTTCACTCTACGCCGTAGAAGGCTACAATCATCGTGAAATCGCTGAGGAACTCGGAATCTCCGAAGGTACTTCCAAGTCAAATTATTCCAAGGCCAAGGCAAAACTGCAAAAAGCATTGGCAAATCAGCACATTATCAAGCAGCAAAATCATGGATAAGCGAGATAATTTTGAAGAGAAAATAAAAGCTAAACTGGAGGAGGTTTCCGGTAATGAAGCCGATCAGGCATGGCAGAGTTTTGCTCCGCTTCTGAATCCTCCGGCTATTCCATTTTGGAAGCATTGGAGCATGCCGTACCTATTTGCATCGGTACTCTTTCTCACTTCCCTCGCATGGCATCAGTGGGGAGAAAAAACTTCACAGGAGATTGCTCAGATGGAGGCCAACCCCGTACTTACTGCTACAGACACGGTATTTAGAAGAGATACGGTTTATGTGGTCGATACAGTTTTTGTTTACAAAAAGGTGTATTTGAATGAAGTTCAAAGCTATCAGTCAGCCTTTGGTTTAGGTTTTTCCGATGAAGGTGATTTTCAAAATTCAGTTTCTGAAACGTTGAATTCATCCACAGCGCAGAGCAAAAATGATTTTGAATTTGGAAAGGAAGAGAAAGAGATTTCGGATCAACAGAATAACACAGATTCTACTTCAATTGCAGAAGCAGTCAAGTTTGCGCCTAAATTATCTCAGGAAGATTCAAGCCAAATTACCATTGGGGAATTAAAAGTGCAGACGGGAAATCCTATGATGCCCGGCTTGAATTCTCAGCAGCAAGCCAATTCCACTCCAGTACGAAGAAGTATGGCTGCTCCATCGGTTGCTCCTCAAGAAAAATATGTTTTCAAATCCGAAAAGGAACTCGTTGAAGGAGATACCAGCAATCTCAATCAGGCTCCTGTACCAGAAAAAAGTAAGCCTATGCTTCATCTCGAATTGGGTGGGTCCTTGCTTTTCCCGATCAGCAATTTGGTGGAATACTATACCCCCTTTCAACAAAACATCCATTTGGGTCTCGAATGGGAAAGTGGCTGGGGTGTTTACCTCGGAGTTATTCGAAATAATGTCGAAGGGGAACTGGACGATGAAGAAATCCTCTCCCTGCCATCTTCAGTAGTAAATGAGCTTCCCAATATTCCTTCCGATATTAATTCCTTGGATGAAATATATTTTACCAATCATCAGTGGTTTTTTCCAATTGAATTGAGATGGAGAAGTTTGTATTATGGTGGGTTTAGCTTCGAAAGTAGTTTTGGTTTGATGGGAAATTATTTAACGAGGCAGGAGTTTATCTATGAGTTTGAAAATTTCTCCGAGGTGGAATATCAATTGGGGAGCACTACTTCCAGTGAATTCAATCTTAGCCATTTGAGGATGGGCATTGGTACCAATTACCTGATGTCCAAACGCCTTGGATTTTTCTTGAGAAGTCACTATTGGCTTCCGATTTCTCGGCCTGGTCTGTTAAAGGACAGGATGCATGGCTTGGAAGTAGGGATAGGAGTAAATGTTTTCTTGGGTAAATAATTTCTCCTGGTGATTAAGTTAGATGAAGCCTTGATCTATCTATTAAATCATTTGTTTTAGAAAAATAAGGTAAGAATTAGATAGAAAAGAGAGGGACAAAGTAGGCAACCAACTCCTGTGTAGAAAGTGGCAGTTACGGCACCATAAGGAACTAGTTTGGGGTCTGTTGCAGCTAATCCTGCAGCTACCCCACTCGAAGTCCCCATGATTCCTCCGAATGCCATGGCCGACTCTGGACTATAGAGTCCGATTTTTTTAGCTGCAATTGGGGTGAAAATCGTAACAGCGATGGTTTTTACAACGCCGATAGCAATACTCAAGGCAATTACCTCCGATGAAGCGCCAACAGCAGCACCTGTGATCGGGCCGACGATGTAGGTACAAGCACCTGCACCAATGGTACACAAACTGGCAGCATCCCGAATACCCCAGGCAAAGGCAAGTCCAACCCCCAGGAAAAAAAACAAGACTATGCCCATCAATAAGGAAACTAAACCCAACCAACCTGCCTTTCGGATAAGGTCCAGATTTGCTCCCAATGCTGTGGCCACTATCGTAAAATCCCGAAACATCGAGCCACCCAAAATACCCACTCCGGCAAAAAGTGAAAGGTTAGAGATTCCTTTTTCTCCCTCAGCCCAAACTCCTCCTAAATAACCTAAAACCAAGCCTAGAAAGATAGAAACCGCAGAGCCAGGGACTTTAGAACGGAAAAGGTTTTTTGAAAGAAAATCTCCAATGATAAAAACAAATCCAATGACCACGAAACCAAAAATCAGCCCGTTTTTTTCGATGAGTTCAAGTAGCTTATCCATGTGGCGGGCGATTGAATTTTTTCATAATCCAAGGAAAGATGAGGAAACCAGCCATAACGGGAATTATTCCTGCAATCAGTGCCAAACTTCCAGAAGAAACTGCGGGTTTTACATTCAAACTAGCTGCCATGGCGATGACAACGGGGATATACATTTTGCTCCAAAAAGCAATGCCTTCGGTCATTGCGGGGCTCATTCTGTTTTTTTGGACCAACCATTCCTTGCCTAGCATTAAGAAAATCATGGCAAAGCCCACACCACCAACATTTGCCTGGATTCCTAGCCAATCCCCCAAAAGTACTCCCACCCATTGTCCGAGGATAAAGGCAAGGGCAAGCAGAGCTACTCCGTAAATAGTCATGATTTAGAATAGTTTTTTGAGTTCATTTTTCGTCACTTTACCAAGTGCGTTTCTTGGCAATTCTTCCAAGAAGATAAAATCTTTAGGGATTTTGTAGGAAGGGAGCTGGGCTCGAAGCCAATTTTTCAATTCTGAAATATCAATATTCTGATCCGTAACTAGTGCGGCTACTACTTTCTCACCCCATTCTTCATCTTGGATTCCTACCACTCCGCAATCTTTGATTGCCTCATGTGCGCGGATTTTTTCTTCTATCTCCAGAGCAGAGATTTTGTATCCTCCAGACTTGATGATATCCACCGAATCTCTCCCTAGGATTCGAAAGTAGCCATCTTCCACAATAGCAATGTCTCCGGTCTTAAACCATCCATCTTTGGTAAAGGCTTTGGCGGTGGCTTCCGGCTTCCCCCAATATTCAGAAAACACCGTGTTTCCCTTGACTTGGATTTCCCCTGATTTACCGGGGGAAACCTCTTTACCATCTTCGTCACAAAGTCTCACAAATACGCCCGGGAGGGCTTGTCCTATATGACCTGGTCTTCGCTCTCCATCATAGGGATTGCTTATCGCCATGCCTATTTCCGTCATTCCATATCGCTCCAATAAAGTGTGCCCTGAAATTTCCTTCCATTTTTCCATGACAGAAACCGGCAAAGCAGCAGAGCCAGAGACCATGAATCTAAATTTTTTCAGTGCTTTTTGGATTTCTTCCTGCTCGGAGCCTGAAAGAGTTTCATAGAAAGCGATCAATTTGAAGTAGATTGTTGGCACGGCCATAAATACATTGACCTTACCTTCACTGAAGATGTCAAAGACTTTTGCAGGATCAAACTGAGGTAAAAACTGAACTTTTGCACCTGACCATAAAGCACAGGAATTGACATTGATTATCCCATGCACATGGTGCAAAGGCAGAATGGATAAAATTTGATCATTTTCTGACCATTTCCAAGCCTGAACCAGGCTTTTGATTTGGGCGGTGATGGTCTGGTGTGGGCTCAACACACCCTTGGGTAAACTCGTGGTGCCACTGGTGTATAAAATCATAGCACCTCTTGCAGGGTCAATATCAGGAAGATGAGCAGTTGGCTGGTTTACAAATTCTTTGCTTGATAGATAGGTTAAATCTTCCCGAGCTCTCAATGGAGATAGCAAGTCTTCAAACTCCGGAGCTACAATCAAAAAACTGGCTTTGGTGTCATCAATAACATACTCTAAGGAAGGTAGAGGGTAGGAGGTGCAGAGTGGTACCGCAATCCCGCCTGCCCGCCAAATACCCCACTGAATAGCCAAGTAGTCAAAAGAAGGAGGGATAATAAAAGCTACCCTTTCTTGATTCAAATCCTTCTGTGTAGCGAGAAGATTCGTGGCGATTGCTGCGCTTTTATCCAATAAGTGTTGGTAGGAGTAGTGCTGCTCTTGATCTAAAACAGCTATTCGTGAAGGAAATTGAAAGGCTTTTTCAATTAGTGGTATCATGTGAGAGTATGCTTTTTTAATATGATATCATCCATTCCAAAATTCCTTGGGTAATCAGGACTCAATTTGAAAGGAGGGCTTCAAAATCGGGGCAATTTTCGAAATAAACCAACCGTCCTCGTAAAATGTGAGCAATAAAAAGAGGCTGAATGTTAGTTCAGCCTCTAGGGTTGGCGGCTTATTGTAAGTCCTAAACGACTAATTAAAATTGACTAGCTGACATAGCTTACTGAGTTATCAAGAAGAATGGCATCCAATTCTTCTTCCGGGAGGGTGATGATTTTTTCAGTCTCCTCATCCCACTCCATTCTTCTTCCAGTTTTGTAAGATAAGCCTGCCATATGAGCCGTAATGGCTTCCTCAAAGCCTTCATCTATTCCACAGCTTGGATTTCCACCATTTCTAATACAGCTGAGCCATTCCCGGATATGAAGGAAGGTTGAGTCAACCCGCTTTCCATCTCGGTAAGTCCACAGCAACCCTTTGTTGGCAAAATACTTGGCAGTGGCTGAAGTCACCGCATCCACTCCATTTGCGCTTGGGTCGTATTGGTAGATCGGAACAGCCGGGTCAATCCTTCCATCTTGAATCATTTCTTTGTATTGGGTGGATCGAGGATCAGCGTAAATTGTCAGGATGTTTCCAAGTTCCATACTGGCATCATGCCCCATGAGTACGGTACCCCGATCGAATTGATTCCCCAAGGTTGCACTGTAAACTAGGCTCATTCCTTTTTCTTTTCCACTCTCCTGACTGGATCCGGTGCTAAACTCAGGAAAGTCCATATTCACTTGCATGACGTCCGGTACATTCCTGCCATCTCGGTGGGTATAAATTCCTCCGGACGCAGTTACATATTTTGGAATTCCCATATTCAAAACACAATTAATCCGGTCATAGTCATGGGTCAATAAGTCCCCGGATAATCCAGAACCATAGGCCCACCATTTTCTCCAGCGAAAGAAATGCTCCTTGTTAAATGGTACGTAAGGGGCATTTCCCAAAAAGGCATTCCAATCAATGGTATCTGGAGAAGCATCTGGGTGAATCCTGTATTGCCAAGCACCGTTGTCGTCGTTTCGATTGGTATTGGTGACGACAAGTGATATGTGTCCCAGGGTGTTTTTAGAAATGGCATCTTGGGCAGTCAGAAAGCTTAATGTTTGTCGATGCTGATGTCCAACAGCGAGTATAGCCCCTGGATTTCTTCTGACGGCCTCGCGTAGTAAATAAGTCTCCGAAACCGTATGGGTCATGGGCTTTTCTACATAAACATGAACTCCTGCTTCGATGGCTGCCTGTGCCATGGGAGCATGCCAATGATCTGGAGTAGCAATGATTACAGCGTCTACGTCTCCGCTATGAATCATGTCCAAATAAGTGGGGTATCTTTTGCAGGGATTATCAGATGTGTTGAAGGAGCGAAGCGCATCCTCAGCCCGTACATCGAAAATATCACAGACTCCAACCAATTTGACATTGAGGTTTTCCTGATCTTTGAAGTCTTCTAGTCTTTTGTCGTTTGGGTCCTCCTGACTGGATATTGCCATTGCTTCCAACCATTCATTGGTAGCAAACCCCAAGGCCCGCATCAATTGCTCTCCGCGTATCCCAAAGCCTATCAATCCAATCCTTACCGGGTTTCCTTCCATGGATCCCGAGGGTGGGGGTGGACTGGCTTTGATGTTTAGCCTTTCTAAAAGCAGTTCTTTTTCAAGTTTTGATTTTTCGGTAGTATCCCATCCGGCTGCCCAAACAGAGCCCAAGATTGGGAGACCTGCCACACTTTTTAGCCAGTCTCTTCTTGAAAATCCACCAAGTAGTTTTTTATCTGTTGACATGATTTCTTTGGGTTTAAGTGGATTGAGTTTTGATTTCTTTTTTATGGAATAGTCTTTCCAATCCAAAGCTCATCGAGGTAGGAAATAGGTAAACCACCACTAGGGCAACTGCCTCAATAAGGTTTTTATTGATGATCCAATAGCTGCCTTCGGTGATTCCTTGAGGATGTCCCGGAAAGGGTGGATGTGCCAAATAGTAGAGAAGTAATAGCCCGATCCCTAAAATGCTTGCGAGCTTGGTGCGAAATCCAAGAATGAGTCCCGCACCCACCAAAATCATTGTGGTAACATTCAAGGTGTCTACTAACGAAATCATGGAATCACTGCCTAGCCAATGGAAAAAAGATTCCAGGTAGGTCGCACTGAGCAGATAGCCTTTGGCTGTCCAAGACGGGGTGTAAAGTTTGATGACTCCTTCATAGAGGAAATGCCATCCCACGAACAGGCGCAACAATACCAAAGCGATGGTTTGTGCTGATGATAGGGGTTGAGATGCCGACATTTTTTTCTGGGTTTTGTTGAACGATATTAGGGTGTTATACACTGAAATAGTATGAGGAAAGTCAGTTGATGAAATGATGTTTCCCTTTTTCTAGTATCGGCAACTGATTGATTTCCAGTTTAATTTACTCCAAATATTAAAAATAAAGTAGACGTGATTTCGAAGCTTTGCGGGGAAAAACCAGCACCGTCGAACTGAAAGAAAATTTTTTGGACTACCGGATGAAAGCCTTTTCCAAAACCTGATGAAAGTCAATATTATTCCCAAATAGCAGGCCTAACTTTGTTTCTTACGAAAGAGCAGAAATCATGATGATTGAAATGAAATATTGGAAAAAGCTGAATGCTGAGCAGCGATTGAATCGGGTTCAGCAGGCTTTGAAGGACAATGTAGACTTTTCAAAAGATGCCAATTTGGGCTATCCTGCATCCCGCTTGGATGAAAAGGTATTTACCAATGAGTCTCTTTTTCTTCGGGAAATGCCCGTGCTCAGTACCTACATCGCCAATCCCAATCATATTGGTTGTCATACATATGGTACTTCCGAATTCGCCTTTAAGGGCACTCAGGCCATCGAGCAGGAAGTGTTGAAAATGATGGCTGTCGATTTATTCAAAATCGAGGAAGATCAGTTTGACGGATATATCTCTCCTGGAGGTACTGAAGCAAATGCTCAGGCCATGTGGATTTATCGCAATGAATTCATGAAAAAGCAAGGAGCCAAACTCGAAGAAATTGTCATTTTGGCTTCGGAGGATACCCACTATTCTATTCCTAAATCCGCCAACTTGCTAATGCTGGATTGGGAGAAAGTATCGGTGGATGCCGAGACTCGGGATGTCACTCCTGAAGCTGTTCGCGAGAGTATTAAAGTTGCGCTGAGTAAGGGAAAAAAATATTTCATCGTAGTAGCCAATATGGGTACCACGATGTTCGGATCAGTTGATGATCCTACAGTTTTTACAGATGTTTTAAAAGAGTATCAACTACCATTTAGACTGCATATTGACGGCGCTTATGGGGGTTTTGTTTATCCTTTTGGAGACTTTGAAAACCAAATCAATTTCACCAATCCGGATATTTCATCCATCACTATCGATGCGCATAAAATGCTACAGGCGCCCTATGGAACGGGTATTTTTGTGTGCCGCAAAGGCCTGATCGAAAATGTACTCACTTCAGAGGCTCAGTATGTGGAGGGAATGGATTTGACGCTCTGTGGTAGTCGATCCGGAGCCAATGCTGTAGCAGTGTGGGTGATTTTGACCACCTATGGGCCGCATAAATGGTATGAGAAAATCTCAGTGATTAAGATGCGTACCAACTGGCTTTGCAAGCAGCTTGATCAGTTGGGCGTAACCTATTTCCGAGAGCCTGAGATGAATATCGTGACCATCCGGTCTGAGTGTGTTCCTGAGGAACTTGCCCACAAATACAACCTAGTGCCACAAAGCCACGATGAAACAAACCAGTGGTACAAAATTGTCCTAATGGATCATGTGGAGATCGAGCATTTGAAAGATTTTATTCAGGATATGGTATCTTGCGGGTATCCAAATCCCAAATAGATGGTCGATATTACCCCTAAAAGCAGTACCCTTCGGAAAGCGATCGCTCAGGCTATCGTCAAAGTCAGTAAACCAGAAACCATTCAGGCTATCAATCAAAGAACCGTTCCCAAAGGGGATGTATTGGAATGTGCTCGTGTGGCTGGACTTTTTGCGGCTAAGCGTACGGCAGACATGATTCCTGATTGTCATCCACTTCCTGTGGAGTTTACCTCGGTCAGCTATGAGATCGAGGAGATGGAGGTGAAAGTTTTGGTAGAGATTCATACTATTTACAAGACTGGAGTAGAGGTGGAAGCGATGCATGCAGCCTCCGTAGTGGCTTTGACTATGTATGATATGCTCAAGCCTATCGATAAGGAAGTAAGCATTGAGCAGATCAAGCTAGTAGAAAAGAAAGGTGGGAAATCCGATCGGACGCCAAGTTCAGAAAGAACTATTTCCGCCCGAGTGGTGGTTTGCTCTGATTCTATTTCTCAAGGAAAAGGAGAGGACCGAGCAGGGGAGGCGATTCGTGAACGACTGGAAAAATATGGTGTCAAGGTCTTGGAAAAAACAGTGATCCCTGACGATTCTCAGCAGATTCAAGGTCTTGCGAAGGATTCCTCGAAGGCTGGAATTGATCTTTTGATTTTTACAGGTGGTACAGGCTTGTCACCGAGGGACGTGACGCCTGAATCCTTGGAAATGATTTTGGAAAGAAGAGTGCCGGGCATAGAGGAAGCGATCCGGAACTATGGTCAGCAGCGGACGCCTTATGCCATGCTTTCGCGTTCAATAGCTGGTTTGATTGGAAATACGCTCGTATTGGGCTTACCGGGATCTGCCAAGGGAGCCGCCGAATCCATGGATGCCGTTTTCCCAGCAATCCTTCATGTTTTCAAAGTAATGGAAGGGTCGCGGCATGATTGAGAATTTAAAGACCTTCCAGGTTTAAAAAACCTAGAAGGTCTCGTGACTACTTAAGGAAACTTAAAGCTCAGCATCAGGAAGAAGTTTCTCCCTGGTGAATACATGGGGGTTTTATTCATTCCAATGGGTCGAGTCAAGTGTTCATAGTATGTCTCATCGAGGATATTTTGAACACCTCCTTTGAGAAGCAGATTAGAGTATAGCGGATAGCTGATATCCCAGTCTATCAAACTAAACCCGGGTGTTTTTCCTTCTCCAAATACTTCAGATACTCGGTTTTGCTGACTGACGAAACGGAAATTTAACCCTGTCTGCAATTTTCCCTCTACAAACTGTCCCATCATCCGATACCTTACATCCAAGGGAGCGATCTCGGGAAGTGGAGCATCTAAGCCCAAATCCTTGCCATAGGTATAGGCTAGATCCAAGGAATGAGATAGATTGGGAATGATTTGGTGTCTAAAAGTTACCTCAACCCCAGCTTTTAAAGCTTCATCCAAATTAACGAAGCGACGAACACCAGGGCTACTTGGGAGACGTGGGTTTAGGTCTGTTTTGACAGAGGAAATGTAATTAGTTAAGTAAGAACCGAATAAGGTCACTTCTGCAAAGACTTTCTCTCTTTCAAAACCCACTACCAAGTCAATCTGATTATTTGTTTCAGGATTGATTTGAGGGTCGCCGACCATTTCCCAAGGATCCAGTCCCACAGGTAGAAAATTAATGTAGCGCTCCAAAAGGCTTCCGCTTCGCTGCACACTCGCTGCCCAAATACCCAAGGACCAAGCTTTTCCCAAGCTATGTTGCCAACCCAAACTGATTCCCGGGTTCACTTGGGTGTTTTTAGTCTCTGGATTCAGTTGGATAAATTCTTCGGCTGGATCCAAGGCTTGTGCTTGGTTTACCTCCAATCTGGTAGAAGCATTGAGAGTAGAGGAACCTAGGGTGAATATGTAATTGGCGAAGACCCCGGTTTTCTGGATATTCGAGTCTTGCCAGACATTGTCAGTGAACACTCTTCCTGCCATTGGGCCCATAAGCATTTCACGGGTACGACTTCCCTCAGCAGATTCCGATCGGTGATCTATTCCAGCATACAGCTTTCCTTGCTCAAAAGTCCAAGTTCCTTCAGTCCGAATCCCCCAATTTTGGGTAATGGCTGGAGTAGAGGCATTGACCATTCGGGGATTTAGATCGCGGAGAAGATTATCCATCAAGTGATCGACCCGGGAAAAATAGGCGGAATTAGTCCAGGAAACTAGTTTTTGACCTTCTATGGTGCGGGTATGGAAGACACTTCCCATCCAGGTATCATCAGTGCGAAGATCCATCGCCAGGGATGGAAAATCCACATCCCGTGCAAAATTTCTATTTAGAGATACTTGAAGCAAATCACGCTTACTTACCTGCAAATCCCCATAAATACCAACGGTTCCCCGCTTGAAATTACCTGGTATCATTTCCCCGTTTCCAGCCTGATAATCCGAGCCTGAGGAATAACTTCCTAAAACTCCTATATCATAATTAGAACCTTGGAACCCTACACGGCCTTCATTTCGCCAGATATTGCCATTGGATTCATAGAGGGAGGAAATTTGGCCATAGGTTCCGGGGTTGGATCCGAAATTTGGCTTTTCCGGGATGTAATTGATAGTGCCGCCTAGGCCTATTCCGTAGCGTAAAGCATGCGGACCTTTCAGGATTTCTACCTGCTGAATGCGGTTTAAGGCAACCTGAGAAGTCGGGGGATCCATCCGGTTGGGACAAGCAGCATTGGCTGTCTGAATACCATTGATCACCACATTAAGCTGGTCATATTTGAATCCACGCATCACCGGGTCAAAGGCGAAATTGCTACCCTTTCTGATACCCGAGACAACTGGATTAAGCATTAGGATCGCACCGGCATCATGGTGCAATCTTTCCTGATCAGAGAGCACGATTTTTTTATCTTTTTCATCGGTCATTTTGATGGAAATGACAGAAACCGGTTGTAATCCTATCGTTGTTTCTTTTCGGTAGGAAAACCCGGTTTTTGCTGCATCAAGTATCTTTTCAGGGCTTAGAAACCACCTTCCATAGCTTAAATGATTTAGATAAAGAATGGTTTTTTCTTCCCATTTCAAAGAAAGTCTTCCTTCTGCGTCACTGATACCCGATTGGGAGCCATAGCTGTAGCTGACCCCTACGATAGGAAACTGCTGATCTGAGTCAAGGAGTTGGAAATTAATTTTTTGCTGCCCAAAGACAAATGAGGTAAGTAAGAGCATACTGAGTATGCCCGATAATTGAATCAAATGAGTTTTCATTAGACTAAGTTTTTTGATAATAGAATCCCATGCTTCAATTCGTAGAAATGAAGGGTGAATTGGTGAAAAATGAAATATGAAATCGAGCATTACTAAAAGTCACACTCTGGAATGTTTATATTTTGCGAGATTCCATGTGGCAACTGAAAAACAAATTATAAACACATGAATACTTAGCCTTGAGGTGGGTGAAAAAAGTCCTCCGAATTAATATGCTGGTATAATTCCACACTACTTTTTAGCGTATTCTCTAAAAATTGAATGATTTTGCGATCTGGGAGCTCAATCAAATTTTGTGAGATGAAATTGAGCTGAAGTTCTTCTAGAGTGATTTCCTCCGAATTGGCAGGCAAGTCCTTGGCCTCGGAAAGCCTCTTGGAAAGCTCACATTTACCATCACATTCCATTTCAGGCTTGTCCTTGTTGATACAATACAAGGCTGTAATCTCCTCCCGGTCCCAATAAAAATGAGCCTGAATAAGGGTATAGCCCATTCCATTTAGCAGGACTAGCGAAATGAGTAGAATATGGGTGATAGCCTTCGCCATTAGACCACAAATTTGTTCCCTCTTTCTGACTCAAAAGGTGATTTTAATCACGCATTTCAATTTTTTAAGAGGATTTCAAAGGCTAATTATGGGTTGCATCTATTGCAATACATGGGATCTTCTTCTTCCTTTCCATTTGGAAAAAGTCTCCGCTCGCTATGTTGACAATAGTCGCAGCTATAGTGATGGGCTAGGGTAGATTCCGTAGGCGATCCGCACCATGAGCAGGGGAGGCCTGACTCTCGTTCGCTTACCCAAAACCCAGGCTTGCTACAAGCAGGGCAGCAGGAGTTGATTTGTTTGATTAATTGAAAAGCAGTTTCCTCGATGACCTTCATTCTGCTGGGATTAAATAGGGCCCGCATATCCGTTTCCACTTTGGCTTTAGCATACTGATTGAGTAATCCTTGAGCCTTTTCCTGTAGCTCTTTCCAATCGGCAATGCCTTTAAAAATTTCACCTTTTTCCCCTTTCAAAATCAATCCATGACTGGGGAAAAGGGCTTTCTCGGCAAATTCCCGAAGCTCTTCTTTCAACTCAAATTCCTGAGCGTTAAAATTGGTTTTGGTACTAAGATGACGTGCATGGATTTTTAAACCCAGTTTTTTGTCAATCAGCAGCAGGTGTTCTTCATCTGCAGGAAGAAAAAAAGCTGCTGGATGAGCTCCAAATGAACCTTCGCTTGCCAAAGCTAAGTCCATACCGGTGATATCCATAGCCCATTTACATTTCCGCTCTGCCGTGGTGATAGGGTCCTCTTTTCGTTCGATTTCTCCGGAAAAGGTACCTAGCAAATCCGTGTCTAAACCTTCAGGAATTAGTATTTCAACTCCCAGTTCTTTTTCCAAAATCGGCCCTAAGACCGCTTCTTTTCGATGTTTGGTAGCGATGACTAGTTTGCGACCATCGAAAAGGGCTTTTACTCCTTGTTTTCCCATTCAACTTCCAGCGCTTTTCCTCTTGAATCTTCCTGAAAATCACCCTGATCGAAAACCAGATTTCCGTTGACAAAGGTTTTTTCTACTTGAGTCTGAAATTGGGTGCCTTCCAAAGGTGACCAGCCACACTTGTAAAGGATATTCTCTTTGCTCACCGTCCATGGGCTATCCATATTCACCAAGACGAGATCTGCGAAATAGCCTTCCCGAATGTATCCACGTTCTTTGATTTTGTAAAGGATGGCCGGATTGTGGCACATTTTCTCTACTATTTTCTCCAAACTGATTTTTCCTCTCTTAAAAAATTCCAGCATACAAGCCAAGGAATGCTGCACCAATGGAGCTCCCGACATGGATTGAAAATAAGGCTTGAGCTTTTCTTCCAAAGCGTGCGGAGCATGATCCGTGGTGATCAAGTCGATTCGATCATCGATTAGAGCTTGAAGAAGTCCATCGGCATCTTTTTGGGTTTTGATGGCAGGATTCCACTTGATCAGGGTTCCTTTTTCTTCGTAATCCGCATCGGTAAACCAAAGGTGGTGAACAGATACCTCTGTCGTGATTTTTTTATCTTCTAGCGGTATATCATTTCGAAATAAGCTCGTTTCCTTTGCGGTGCTCAGGTGGAGGATGTGAAGCTTGGCGTCATGTTTTTTAGCTAAAGCAATGGCTCTTTCTGTAGCTTCGAAGCATGCTTGTTCACTTCGAATCAGTGGGTGAAATTTTACCGGAACATCATCCCCATATTTCTCCCGATAAGCCTCCTCATTTTTTTCTACGATTTCCTCTTTTTCCGAGTGAATGGCTAGAATTCCTTTGTTTGCTGCAAATATTTTCTCCAGCATATCCGGACGGTCTGCAAGGATATTTCCTTTTCCTGAAAAGTAAAGGCCATCATCGGTGAGTGCTAGGAGTTTTCGAGTATCCCATGTGATGGCTTCTTCGAGATTTTCGCCGTTGATGCCGAGCAAGAATCCATAATTGGCCACTGACTTTTGCGAAGCAATTTGGTACTTCTCCTCCAGAAGCTCCATGGTCAACGTATTAGGGCGGGTATTGGGCATGTCTATAAAAGAGGTCACACCTCCCGCTACTGCTGCCTTACTTTCGCTATGAATATCAGCCTTGTGGGTCAGTCCCGGATCCCGGAAATGAACCTGTCCGTCTATCACACCCGGCAGCAGGACCTTGCCTTTGCCATCAATTAGATGGTAGCCTTCTTGGGCTGGAATTGATCCGATTTTTTGGATTTTCTCGTTTTCGATCAAGACATCAGCGACAAATGTCTTGCCTTCATTCACTAGGGTAGCTTGCTGGATCAGGTAAGTAGGCTTCAAGGATATTGGGATTTTGGGATGAAAGAAATGATTTGCTTAGAATGCCTGCAAGATACAACATGAGGATTAAGAATGGGAGAAAAAAGGGGAGAAGGAGAAGTTCTTGCCTGTAGTAAAGTATGGGACTGACAAGATGCTATGTAATGGAAGTTACTGTAATTCATGATTAATCTGATTAGCTTGACAATTGAATTAAGATTTTCAATTAAAGAAAACAATCTAACCCTTAAGACATGAACTATTATCAATCCAAAACTCTAAAATCAAAAGACTTGGCGAGCCTTCGTAGCAAGGTGGAGGCTGGACTCAAGGAAGTGGGTTTCGGTATCTTGACCGAAATCGATATTCAGGCCACGATGAAAAAGAAATTGGACAAAGATTACCCTCCGTTTCTGATTCTGGGGGCTTGTAATCCGGTTTTTGCCGATAAGGTTTTGACTGCTGAACCCCATGTGAGCACGCTTTTGCCCTGCAATGTCACGATTCGAAGTTTGGGAGGGGATGATTACGAAGTAATTATGATGGACCCCGCCGCTGCGATGTCCGTGGTGGACAATCCCGAGATTGAGCCGCTTGCCGGAGAGGTGAGAGCAAAGTTAGTTGGGATGTTGGAGGGATTGTAGAAGAAAGGCCTTCAGAAATGATTCTGAAGGTTTTTTTATGGATATGGTCTGGATAATTAATTAATGTTTCAGCATTTTTGAACTTACGGAAAATAGAAATACTGCGGCAGGAATTATCAAAACCGACCAGTCGAGCAATCCTTCCGACTTCAAAACATGAGTGCAGAATGTGATCAATAGAGTTAGTAAAATTGCATTCCAAGTAAGGTGTTTTAATTGGTAGAAATCATGAATAGTTAACCAGGGTAGGTCAATTTTTTTCAAGAGATTGAATTCAGGATAAAACAGCTTCATAAAGCCTAAGGCTAGAATGAGGAAGACTAAGGCAACTAGAAACAAATCCAAGGATTCAATAATCTCTAATCCCGGTTTACCTTGAGTTCCAGCTGAATAAAAGATAGAAAATGCGTGAAATGATTTGTATATACCAATTCCTGCGGTGAACAAGAAGTTTACAAACATAGTCAATGAGATCAGTAGTACAGTAGTCTTATAAACCTTGATCATTTTTGGAGGGATTAATGATTTGGTTCCAAACT
>NZ_JAPEIB010000051.1:0-19080 GCF_028823735.1 Algoriphagus sp. NF | reverse complement strand
AATTGCTTTGTGGATAAATTATTCCATAATCTTCAGGTTTACAGCTTGAATTTGCTCAGAATGGCATATTTAGAGATTTAAGGACTTCTAATTTATTCCATGTTCATTTTTTGTATTGCTAGTCTAAATGGATCGGAGTATCTTAGACATTAATAATCTTATTGTTTTTACAACTATGAACTCGACTATTCACCACGGCAGAAATATCAAACGATTCAGAGAAATGATGGGTATCAAACAAGAGGTCTTGGCTGATGCACTAGGATCGGATTGGTCTCAAAAGAAGGTGAGTCTACTTGAACAAAAAGAGAGAGTGGAGAAGGATTTGATGAAGCAGGTTGCCGAGGTGCTAAAGGTACCTGTTGAAGCTATTGAAAAATTTGATCAAGATGTTGCTGTGAATATCATTTCAAACACATTTACCTCGCATGATCATGCAACGGGCTTAATCTATAATCAGAACCCAACTTTTAATCCATTGGACAAACTTTTGGAAGTGATGGAAGAAAATAAAAAGCTGTACGAACGATTGCTAGATTCTGAACGAGAAAAAGTAGAGCTTCTCAAAAAGATGATTGATAAGTAGTCTGTGCTAATAAGCCCCCTGTGTGTCGCTTTGGGTCATGCTCGATTTCATTTGATTTGGACTAGCTTACCTTTAGTAACTTACCAAAGGTAAGTTGATAAATCCCTTCCTTTTTTGATCCTGCTCTCAGGTAGTTTGAAATTCTTGCCTCAAAAAGCTAGCTTGTTGTTGTAATCCCAAGCACTATGAAAAAGCCCCTACATTGGATCAGTTTGCTGATCAGTTTATCTTTTTTCTATTCCTGTCAAGAAAAAACAGCCACCAAAGAGCATCCCAATGTGATCATCATCTTGGCAGATGATTTGGGTTACGGGGATATTGGAGCTTTCAATCCTGAAAGCAAAATTCCCACACCCCATATCGATCAATTAGCTCAAGAAGGTATGCGTTTTACGGATGCTCATACTCCTTCGGCAGTTTGTACTCCGACACGCTATGGATTGCTGACAGGGCGGTATAATTGGCGAAGCAAACTGAAAAGTGGGGTATTAACCGGGAAATCAAAAGCATTGATTGAAAAAGAGCGGACTACCATTGCGGACGTTATGAAAAATGCTGGCTACCATACCGCTTTTATTGGGAAGTGGCACTTGGGCTGGAATTGGGGATTGCAGGAGGGAGACTCCTTGCGTGGCGAAGGCTGGGATGCAAAGGATTTTGAACAGCTGGATTTTACCAAGCCTGTTTCTCACACACCAAATGATTTAGGCTTTGATTATGCCTTTGGACATTCAGGTTCCCTTGATATGGCACCTTATGTTTATGTAGAAAATGGTAAAGTCACTGCAATACCAGACACCGTGACTGTCAATACAGGAAAGTATTCTTGGTGGAGGGAAGGACCAACAGCCCCGGATTTTGATCATGAGCAGGTGACTCCGAATTTCTTTGAGCGCTCGATTCAGTACATCAAAGGTCAATCAAAACAGAATCAACCCTTTTTTCTTTATTTAGCATTGCCTTCACCTCATACTCCGATTTTACCTACCCCTGAATGGCAAGGGAAAAGTGGCGTTGCCCCTTATGCTGACTTTATGTTAATGATTGATGACTATGTCGGTCAAGTAAATGAAGCCATTAAAAAGGCAGGTATAGAGGATAATACTTTGGTAATTTTCACCAGTGATAATGGGGGATCTCCTGCCGCAGGCTTAGACATCATGCAAGCTGCCGGCCATTATTCGAGCTATATTTATAGAGGACATAAGGCGGATATATATGAAGGTGGACATAGGGTACCGTTTATAGCAAAATGGCCTTCAAAGATCAAACCTGGAGTATCGAGCAGTCAGACCATCTGCTTGACTGATTTAATGGCGACTGCAGCCGAAATCGTGGCTTACGATTTAAAACCAAATGAAGGGGAAGATAGCTTCAGTTTGTTGAAAATGCTGGAAGGAAATGATACTGAAGGTATAGTTCGAGAAGCTACAGTCCATCATTCAATAAATGGAAGTTTTGCCATTCGACAGGGAGATTGGAAACTCATCATGGCGAAGGGGTCTGGCGGATGGAGCTTTCCCAAGCCAGGAGATCCTGCCGAGGAAGGATTGCCAGAAGTACAACTTTACAACCTCGCTTTAGACCCTGGCGAAAGTCAAAACCTTCAAGACCGGTATCCTGAAATAGTGTCCGATTTGAAGAAGCTTTTGATTAAATACATTCAGGAAGGAAGAAGTACGCCTGGAATGCCTCAGCCCAATGACGAATATTCAAAACCTTGGCCTCAAATTAGTTTTATAGATGGGTAAATGATGTCAAGATTAGAGTGCCGGACCTTTGTAGATGTTTTTCTTCCTGCCAAATAATCCATCGATGGAAAAGTTTCCACCTCCCTGAATCAAGAGTGACAAAAAACAGATAAAGAAAAGTAACGGCAATTCTTTTCTTCCAAAAGGATCGTCCCAATGTGCATAAAAAGCTGCGGTCAACATGGTAATCATTAGAGGGATAGTGGCCAAACGAACCTTGAATCCAATGATGACTAGAATGGCACAGCCAACCTCGGCAAAAGTGGCAAGGGCTAAGGATACCGTTGGGCCTAATCCAAAAGGGTCGGCAAATTTGACTTCATCAGCCATCAGACGGTTGATTTTTGGGATACCGTGGGTAAGCATCATGCCTCCGGCACCCAATCGAATGATCAATAGTGCTAAGTTCTTTTCTAGGTTTTCTCGCATTGGATAAAAGGGGATTTAGGTTTGAGTAGTTGAAAATATTACGCGTGAGGAAAGATGGAAGTTAAATGTTTTTGATAAGGGGTAAAATGGGATGGTTGGTTGAATCTTTAATCCTTTGATAGGAATTGAATGGCATCATCCATCGGAGATTAAACATCCAAATCAAATCGGCAACATGCTTCCAACTCCCATCTTCCTACTTCCTGCCCATATAGATTGGAAACTAATTTTGGTCTATTATTTCAAATATTTAGCCACTTAATTAAACCTTCCTACCTCAAATCCGCTGATTTCCATCGTAGGCTCTTTTTGCTGATGGAGTTCGGCTAGAAGCTTTCCGGTAGCCGGAGCCATGGAGATTCCCATCATAGAATGCCCGCTGCCTACCAGGACGTTCGAGTAGCCGGGTGCAAGGCCGATGTAGGGTAAGCCATCCGGGGAGCAAGGACGCAGACCTTTCCAGATTTCGGTTTCCTTTGGGAATTGAGCTTGAAAGTCAGGGTAGTAGCGATTGATCGACTCAAAAATACCCTGCACGCGCTTCATGTCGATTTTTTGATTGGTTCCCGCGATCTCCATCGTGCCTCCAAATCGAATCTTGTTACCATAAGGGCTCACGGCAACCTTCATTTCAGTGAGGATACTCGCTTGCCTGATTTCAGGCTGGTTTTTTTGGAGAAAGGAATATCCCTTTCCTCCCATCATGGGGAGTGAAAAGCCCAATTTTTTGGCTAACTCTCCAGACCAGGAACCTCCGCAAAGCAATATCTTTTCAGCTTCTATTTTTCCTTTATCTGTCAAAACGGCTGCTACCTTCCCAGCAGACTTTTCGAAGCCCATGACTTCGGTTTCTGTATGAAATTGAACTCCTTTTTCTTCCAGATACTTTCTCAGGAAACTGTACAAAGCACCCGGGTCTAGGTGGGCATCGCCGGGAAAGAGTACGGCACCTTTGGCTTTGACTTCTAGGTTGGGTTCGATCTTTTGGATGTCTGTTGGACCGAGAATTTCAGCCTCCAATCCATGCTTTCGAGCCAAATGGGCAAATTCTACCTCTTCCTTTTCTACGGCATCAGTCTGATAGACCATCATCAACCCTTTTTCCTGAAAGGCCAAAGTGGCCTCGGGATGTTCTTCCCGAAATTGGAGGTAGAGTGATTTGGATAGTAGGGAGATATTTTTCAAAAAGGGGATGGCCTTTTCCACCTGCTTTTGATTGGCAGACTTGAAAAATAGCAAGCTCCATTGCAAAAGCTTATAATCGAATCGGGGATGGATGTAAAATGGACTTTTGGAAGAAAACATCCAAGATATCCCCTTGGCAATCATTCCGGGAGCAGCAAGTGGGATGATGTGAGATGGGACAATCATACCTGCATTTCCCGTGGAGCAACTGTCCTTCAGGTCAGTTCGGTCAATGATGCTGACTTCAATTCCTTCTTTTTGTAGGAAATATGCAGTGAAGAGTCCAACGATTCCTCCGCCGATGATGATGGTTGGTTTCATCTGTTTATTTTTGCTATTCAATGGTCAGATGGAATCTTTGACGATTAAAATAATCATTTCCCTGTGTGTTTAATGATGATTTTAATCGTGTCGATTTCATCTGTTTATAATTTGTTTTTTAGAGGTCAGATGGAATCTCGCATGTTTTACAATCATTCCAGTGTTTATCGACTCCGACATCCTCGATTTCATGTGTTTATAATTGTTTTTCAAAGGTCACATGGAATCCCTTCCTGCGATAGGCAGGTCGCAATTACAATCATTCCTTTATGTGACAGGTACGTCATGTCTGCCTGAAGACAGGCTCGATTTCATATCTTGAATTTACGGATTAGGCACCAATATGCATAAAAAGGTGCATTTTCAATATTAGGAATTTTAAAGACTTCTAACCGTTAGTAATTGTCTTTCAAAGGTTTTTTTATTTATGGTAAACGGTTGTTAGTTTATGATATTTTACTAGTTGTTTCCTTTTCGGCTGTTTCCTTAAATAGACTATTGTTTTTTTTCAACTATTCTTTAATATTAAAAAGCTAATTAGTTTATTTGGTAGGCGTCTTCTTTATTTTCTCAATTTTAAATTCCAAAAAAATGAAGCGAAAAAAAATTCTCAAGGTAAGTTTAGTTGTATTTATTTTGGCATTATTCAGTAATGGAAATAGTCCTTTTACAGTAAGTGATGCAAGCGCTCAAAGTTTAGCAAGTGCTGAATTATATTCATCTAAAAATGTCGTCTGTGTGATAGCCAAGCTTAAAATTGGAATAGACGTTAAGTCTGGATTTGAGTTCGTTGGAAGCGGAGGCTTTGAATTCAGCCTAGGCAGAAAGGATAAATGTAAACCGGGATTGATGGAAGAATGTACTGCCACTAGTTGCAGCAAAGCATAGATAAATTTAGAGGCTGGTGCAGAGGTTTCAGACTGATGCAAGAGAAATGGTCTGTTCAGCCTCTTTTTCTCTTATAAAAGATATGGCTAGAAAAGTATTAAATTTTATTGGGCTAAGTATTCTTTTATTTTCCTGTCTGTCTCAAGATAAAACCCAAGATTCCCTCATTGATGTGGGATGGTCTATTGTCGAAGATAGTTACCGTATAGCGCTGCAAGATTATTATTCCCACAGCAACTATTTAGTTATTAGCATACCAGAAGAACAACCATTTTATACTGCTGATAAGATCCAGTCGGGAGATGGGAAATATTTTTTAGGTGATATTGATCTTGAAAATACTATCCTGATTGTGGATGACCAAGGACAATTTATCAGTCAAATCGAGACTGGAGGGAATGGTCCAGGGGAAGTCCCAAGGATGGAAGATTTTGTTTTCCATCCTGATCGAAACAGTTTGTTGATTTTGACGGGATGGAAGATTTTTGAGTTTAGCACCACAGGTGAGTTTTTGAATGTAATTTCATTGCCAAGCGGTGACTTGTTTCATTTTATTGCTTATGGCGGTGAGAATAAAGTTTGGCTGTACACCTTGCCTTTTCCTTCTGAACAATTGCCATCGGACGAATTCCGCATGCTCACGCTTTATGATTTGGATGATGATGAGAAAGTATACTCGTATTTAGAGGTTCCTGAAGGTCTTAGAGCCGAAGTTTCGGGTGAAAAAGAGTTGACTCTTCAACATGGGAGAGTCATACTGACACCCGCCCATGGATCACGAGCGTATTCCGTTTCAATTAAAGGAGATGACTCAGATTATGTGATTACGCGATTTTCTTCTTTACCTCAAACACAGAATTTGTTCGGGTTACAAGATCTAGGGGAATATTTTGAGAAATTGCAGGATGATCGCGGTATAGCCTTTCTAGATAATTATATTGATTCGGAAGAGTTTTCATTGTTCATGATGATTAAAGATGGGTTATATCCAAGATGGGGAGTCCTTGAAAAGCGTACAAACACATTGTATCTCACTCAATCCTTATTTGATTCCAACCTAGGCCTACCCTTACTCCCATATCTTGATGTTCAGGATAAAAAAGTTTTTAAGTTGTTAGACAGTGAATACTTCTACGAGATTCTGGAGCAAGATATAGATGGGCAGGTGAGCGGAAAACTGAAGGCTAATGTACCTCAATTAATGAATCAAGAAAACAAATTGTTGCTCTGTATCTATGAAAATTAGTTCAGTGATTTCGTTTTTATTTCTGGTTTTACTCAGGTGGGGTCACCATCAGAGCCATATAGAAGGCCCGTCAAAAATGGTATTGGTTCCCGGTAATGATGAAATTGAGTCCTTTTATATGGATCAGTACGAACTGACTATTGCAGAGTTTGCTGAATTTGTGGAGGCCACGGGTTATGTTACCGAGGCAGAAAAGCTAGGAGGTACAATGCGACTTAAGGGTGGTACAAATTGGGAGATTATTGAAGGTAAGGCCTGGAATAGGCATACTCTATTGGACGAAAACGGAATAGAAGAAACCTTAGATAAGATTCCGGAATTTAGAAATCATCCGGTAATGCATCTCGCCCCTAGCGACGTGCAAGCCTATGCAAATTGGGTGAACAAAAGGATTCCTACTCTCCAAGAATGGATGCATGCGGTGAAAGCAGGACAAAAAGATTATCAATATGCTTATCCTGGAGGAAATGATCTTCGCAAATTAGGCTGGTATGAGGGGAATACAGATAGCTGGTTCCCAATGGATGTAGGAACTAAAATACCTAATGAATTAGGCATTTATGATTTAGTAGGAAATGCAGCTGAAGTAGTTCTTTTAGAAAAAGGTTCCCAAGAATTTCAAGTTCGGGGAGGTACTTTTTTTTCATCCAAAATGTTCCTTGAACCAGAAAGAAAAGCACCGATTGGTGCGGTTTGGAATAGACCACTTGATATGATTGGAATTCGTCTAGTAAAAGATGTCCAGTAAGTGGCTATGTCATCCTTCAGTCAATTGTACAAAGTGTTTGCATAGGGTCCTAAAATTAAATAAAATCTATGCAATACAATTTTTAGAGTTTCATTTTCACAAATCTGATAATGTGGACCCACCAGATGGTTTTGCAAAGCAAGAATTGCTTTGAGAATCGTGCGAATGCAAAATTTGGAATCGCATAGGCTCTCACCGCGTATTAGTCTCGTAACAACCCTTTGTTCTCTTTAAGTCAATTGGCTTATTCTATTAAATACAAAAGGAATGCGCAGCTACAACATTTATATCAGAAACTATGGACAAACTTTGTTCGAAGGAGCATCGAGCCTTGGGTTATTCCCGAGAAGCCTAGAAGTTTTCTTTCGTACTTTTTCCCTTTGAATCGTATCTGTAAAGTAGAACATTAGGACTCATCAATTTCTCCTAAAGGCTGCATGGGCTTTGTGGTAGGTAGTAAACTGAAAATAGCCCAACGATTCCTCCGCCGATGATGATGGTTGGTTTCATAATTAGATGCTTGAAGCTAGAAACAAGAGGCAAGATCGCATAAAGTCTAATTTCTTGGCTCTCGCATCTTGACTCTTAAATAACTTGAAATCCATGCACATAAGGATCGTCCTCATCCAAGATGATGGTATTGTATCCATAAACTTTCGCCCAACCTTCTATGCTTGGAATGATAGCGAGTTTTCCTGCAATCTCGCTAACTTCTTCGATTCTACCGATAAATTTCGAACCGATAAAACTTTCATGGATGAATTCATCACCGGGTTTTAACTTTCCTTTTGCAAACCATTGGGCCATCCTAGCAGATGTGCCGGTGCCACAGGGTGAGCGGTCAATGGCTTTGTCTCCGTAGAATACGGCATTTCGGGCTGTGCTAGTCCTATCCAAGGTTTCACCCGTCCACATCACATGAGAAAGCCCACGGATTCTTTCGTGCTCGGGATGAACAAAATCATAGCGTTCGTTCATTTTCGCCCGGAGATTTCTGGCCATTGAGATCAGTTGTTCGGCTTTAAAATGCTCCAAGCCAGGAAAATTCTCCTGTGGATCGACTATGCAATAGAAATTTCCTCCATAGGCAACATCGACATGAAGCTTGCCAAGTTCTTCGATCTCGATTTCCAGATTTTCCGCTGCCAAATAGCTTTTGACATTGGTCAGTTTAACTGATTTGACCTTTTTGCCTTCCTGCTTATATTCCACCAAGACTAAGCCTGCCGGAGCTTCCATTCGCAAGAAGCCTGGGGTTTTGGGATAGATCAAACCTTCTTCGATGGCGATGGTAATCGTGCCGATCGTGCCATGCCCACACATGGGAAGGCAACCGGAGGTTTCAATAAAAAGAATGGCGAAATCATTATTCGGATCATGTGGAGGGAATAGCATGGAGCCCGACATCATATCATGACCCCGTGGCTCAAACATCAGCCCTGTTCGGATCCAATCATAGTTTTCAAGAAAGTACTGACGCTTTTGCAGCATGGTTTCTCCTTTCAAAAAAGGAACACCACCGGAAACTACCCGTACGGGATTACCGCAGGTATGCGCGTCAATGCAAGAGAAGGTGTGGCGGGAGGGCATTTTTTAGGAGTAGAAGATTCTTTTAAGATTAATAAGCTGAAATACGATTGAAATATAGTTGAAATAGGCTCCGCAAGCGGAGCGAAATAGGGAGAGTGCACTTAGCTTAGTGAAACGAGCTCTTCATCATATTTCGCCCGACAAAGGAGGGTATATATCCACCGTATTTCCATTGTGTTTCAACCGACGGATGAGGGTATATTTCCATTGTCTTTCATTTTTCAAACTCTCCATCCACCATTCTCCATATCCCCAATGGATTTCCATCTTTCAAGGCTTCCGGAAGTAATTCCTGCGGCATGTCTTGAAAGGCGATCGGGCGGGCAAAGCGCTTGATGGCATAGGCTCCCACTGATGTACTCCGGGCATCGGTAGTCGATGGGTAAGGTCCTCCATGCTGCAT
The DNA here is from genome assembly GCF_028823735.1 of Algoriphagus sp. NF. Lineage (NCBI taxonomy): Bacteria > Pseudomonadati > Bacteroidota > Cytophagia > Cytophagales > Cyclobacteriaceae > Algoriphagus > Algoriphagus sp. NF. The sequence goes on along the minus strand of NZ_JAPEIB010000051.1, from coordinate 9,933 downwards.
AGCATGACCCACTTCCACTCCGGTTGGTACTCCCTTGAAAAGAAGTCGACCGCACTTCTCTTCCAATAAATTGATCAGAAAAAGCTGATTTTGGAGTTCGGCTGATTCTGCCCATACGGTGATGGTCAATTGCCCGTGAAGGTGTTTGGCGATTTCTTGTAGTTCAGCCTCCGTTTCGTAGACCACCATCATAGCAAAAGCTCCAAAAACTTCCTGCTGGAAAACAGAATCTTTCAACCAGTCACTTGCTTTGATCTCCGCCAAAGCCGTACTCCCGTTGATCAGGTGCTGTGCATCGGCCACCTTGACCCATCGTAGTTCTTCGCGGGATTGTAGAAACTGTAGGGAATTGTAGTAAGCCTCTGCAATTCCAGGATGAAGCATGGGAGCGGAGGCGATGTCATTCATTTCTTCAGCGATGGCTTTTTCGAATGCCGCTGCTTGTTCTTTTGGCACGAAAATCAAGCCTGGATTGGTGCAAAATTGTCCTACACCCAAGGTCAAGGAACCCACAAAAGCTTTTGCAAGTGAGTCGTTTTCATTTTTCAACTTTTGAGGAAAGCAGAAAATCGGATTGACTGACCCCATCTCTGCAAAAACCGGAATGGGCTCTTCCCGCTGATTGGCTAGGTCAAAAAGGGCTTTTCCACCAGTATGTGAACCGGTAAAGGCTACGGCTTTTGCCAATGGATGCTTGACCAAGGCTTGTCCTTCGGCAATTCCACCTTCTACATGCGTAAAGAGCGCTTGGGGAAGATTGCTCTTTGAGATGGCTTGATGGATGCAGTCGGCTACCTTTTTGGAAGTTTCGGGATGGGCAGGATGCGCTTTGTAAATCACCGGGCAGCCGGCGGCTAAGGCAGAAATGGTATCTCCACCAGCCGTGGAAAATGCCAAAGGAAAATTACTCGCTCCAAATACGACCACCGGGCCTAGTGGTGTCAACATCCGACGAATATCTGCACGGGGCAGGGGTGTGCGGTCTGGCATGGCAGGGTCGATGGTGGCTTCTACCCAACTCCCTTCTTTGACCAAATTTGCAAAAAGGCGAATTTGACCTACTGTTCTACCCAATTCACCATTGATTCTCCCATCCGGAAGATTGGATTCCACAACGGCAAGGGAAACGATCTCGGATCGATTTGCTTCGAGTGTTTCTGCTAGCGTATTTAGAAATTCGGATTTTTCTCTTGAAGAGATGTTTTTATAGAAAAGAAATGCTTCTTGTGCGGCGTTGAATATTTGGTCGAGGTTCATAATTTTTAATTTTTATAAGGAGAAGAAACACGGTGGAAATACCTGGAAATAAGCTCTGCAAGCGGGGCTGCATGTTTCGCGATTGGCTAAAAAGAATTGTGTCCCGTCATCGCGATTCCGACATGCTCGGGAGAAGCGATCTCCATATTGATTTATATCTAATCAGAATAGATTGTTTCACTTCGTTCGCAATGACGAAAACCTTTTGAGCCAATCTCATATCTCCGTTGTATTTCTACTGTATGATTTATAATAACGGCCGATTTTTGATTCCATCCAAAATGATTTTCTCAATTCTTTCCCGCTCTTCACCAATCAGGGTCAATCGTGGCGCACGGACATACTCAGAACCGATGCCACAGTGCTGCTCGGCCAGCTTGATGTATTGGACGAGTTTTGGGTGAATATCGAGTTCGAGCAAGGGCAAAAACCAGCGATAGATTTCTCTCGCTTCTTCGATTCTCCCTTCCTGTACCAAATTGAATATCGTCACGGTTTCTTTTGGGAAGGCACAAACCAAGCCTGCTACCCAGCCCACGGCTCCCATCAGCAACTCTTCCAAGGCTAAGGTGTCCACCCCACAGAGTATTTGATAGCGATCGCCAAAGCGGTTGATCATGCGGGTAACATTGGAGATGTCTCGGGTAGATTCCTTGATAGCTTGGATGTTCGGGCACTCTGCGAGTTCGGCAAACATATCCACAGTCACCAAAGTCTTGTAATCCACCGGATTGTTGTAAATCATCATGGGGAGAGCAGTGGACTTGGCGACCGTTTTGAAATAGGTGACGACTTCCCTTGCATCTGCAGCGTATCGCATTGGCGGGAGAATCATCAAGCCGGAAGCTCCGAGCTCTTCAGCTTTTTTAGCCCAAAAGAGTGCGTCCTGCGTCGCTCCCTCTGCGATATTGAGGATGACAGGGACCTTTCCATTGATATGTTTGACTGTCTCTCGGGTTAGGGTGATTTTTTCCTCCTGAGATAGTACAGAGCTTTCGCCCAAGGTACCGCCTAGAATGATTCCGTGTACTCCCGATTCCAATTGGAAATCCAGGTTTTTGAAGAATAGCTCCATATCCAAACTTCCATCTGAATGAAATTTGGTGGTGACTGCGGGGAAAACGCCTTTCCAGTTCATAGTATTTTAATTTTTTACCAATTAGGGCACGAAGATTTTTATTCAAAAGTATAAGATGAGTCTAGGAAAATCTTTCACAGGATTAATTCACTCTGATACTATATTGATCATAATTGGTGTAAATGGAGTTTTTTTAGTGAATTTCATATTAATTTGAGACATGGCCAAGGTAATTTCCTTTCAAGTTCCAAAATCCCAAAAAGAGTTTGTCCGCTATCAGGAGGATAGTGGAAAGACTTTCTATGACAAGCTTCATCAGCACCCCCTGTTTCAATTGACTTACATTATGGAAGGAAAGGGACAATTCTTAAGTGGGGACTATGTGGGGAGGTTTTCAGCAGGAGATTTATTTTTTTTGGGTGAAAATGTTCCCCATGTTTTCCGAAGTGATCCGGAGTATTTTGAGGAAAATAATGATTTGCGATCTGAGGGTAGGACTATTTTTTTTGATTTTGATGCATTGGGGCGGGCGATTGGAGACTTGGAAGAGCTTTCGTCTCTTCAAAGGTTTCGGGAATACACTGGTTTGTGTTTTCAGGTGAAAGGAGAAACACAAGAAAAAATCATTGACTTGCTAGAAATTTTTGGAAAGTCAGCTGGATTGAAACGTTTTCAATTGGCGGTGCAACTACTAAGTCTTTTAGATGGGGCAAAGGATGATTTACAACAATTAAATCAAGATGGTCTTTTTCAGGGGCTATCTGAGAAAGATGGGAGTCGAATGAATCGGGTGATGCAGTATTTGCTTGATCATCGTTACCAGAAGATTAGCCTGGATGATACGGCTTCCATTGCCAACCTCTCGAAGGAGGCATTTTGTCGATATTTTAAGCTGCGAACCCGGAAGACTTTTACGCAGTATTTGCTGCAGATTCGAATCAATGAAGCACAGAAACTTCTTCAGGAGACCGATTTGGGAATTTCAGAGATTGCATTTCAGGTGGGATTTGAGAACCTGTCCTATTTCAACAGGAGCTTTAAGAAAATTACTGGCTTGACGCCAAGGGATTTTAAAATGCTTAACTAAGCAAGTTAGAAAGGATAGAGTTCGGGACTCAACTGTCTGAGTTTGTAGCATCTAAATTCTTCAATGGGTCTCTCAACTATTGCAGCTGCTAAATAGAGGGTTGTTTTTGACAAAAACTTAGCATTTAAAAGCACCTCCCGAATCATATCGTCTCAATAGTACCTACGACAGTTGCGGATATCGGGTACGTCGCCCCGTTCGAAAACCCGTTCGATGACAAACTTGTACTTTTTGTCATAATCCAGGTTTTCAAAATTGACATCCCAGAAAATACGTTTATCAAAAACCTGTTTTACTTTTTCGTTTATACCCTTCAAATTAATCAAAATTGGCTAAGCCTATTGCATCTCCTTGATCAAATGATAGGAAAAGGCGATGATCTCCTTGTAATTCTCCTTCCCGATTTTTTCATCGATTCCATGAAACCTAGTAAGACTCGTAGAGTCCATTCGAAGTGGATAAAAGCGATAGACCTCATCCGAAATCTCATAGAAATAGCGGGCATCCGTACCTCCACCTATCATACTTGGAATCACAATCGTCTCTGGAAACATTCCTCGGATGGTTCTTTCCAGCGTTTTGTACTCCTCTGAGTCGATACTGGATACCGGGGAAGGATTGGTGGCAAATCCTTCAAGCTCCACCTTGACGAGATCCGATACGGTGTTTTCAATATGAGCCTTGACCGATTCGATATTCTCACTTGGGAGGATTCGGAAGTTTACCCGTGCCTCAGCCACGGTAGGGATGACATTGTCTTTGACTCCTCCGGAGATGATAGTCGGAGCGGTGGTGGTATGAGCATTGAGGCCTTCAAGAATTGGCCCTTTGAGTAGCCAGGAATTAGCAAATGCCATTCGTAAGGAAAATGGTAACTCGGGTCCTAAATATTCAACCTGATAATCAAGCGGAGTGACCATTTTATAGGGCAATTGATTGTTTTCCAAGTCCACGATGGCTTGGGCTAAAATCCCGATGGTGTTTTCCCGTGGAGGCGCTGAGCTATGACCACCCTTTGTTTCAACCGTTAATTTGAAAGTAGCATATCCTTTTTCTGAGAGGTTGATGACAGCTACTGGTTTCTCAATGCCTGGAATCAAGCCTTCTGTGATAAATCCTCCTTCGTCTATGGTCATCGCTGCTTGGACTCCTTTCGACTTCAGGTATTCAGCTACCTTTGCCGCACCGTTTACTCCTCCTATTTCCTCATCATGTCCGGATGCAATGTAGAGCGTTCGGGTAGGTTGAAAAGACTCCCCGAGTAGCATTTCCACCGCTTCCAATACTCCAATTAGGGTTCCCTTATCATCCATAGTTCCTCGACCAATAATATGTGAATCGGTGATTTGGCCGGAAAAGGGTGGTGCTTCCCAATCCATCAGAGTGGGCTCATCCACTGGGACCACATCCTGATGTGACATAAGAATCAACGGCTTTTTGTCCGGGTCACTTCCTTCCCATTTGTATAGCAGGGTGTAATCACTGATTTTCTCCAAGCTTAAATTGGCATGAGTCAAAGGGAAGGTCTCTTCCAAAAAACGATGAAACCCTAAAAATTCGGCCGAGTCCGGAGGCGTATTTTCATTGAAGGAGATAGTTTTGAATTGGATGGCTTTGGAGAGGTTGTCATAAACCTTGTCCGAAATTGCTACTTCAGGTAGTGGATCTACATCTACCTGCTTAGACCCCATTCTCAGGGTATTGAATAAAATAACGACTACTAAAAGGACTAATGCACCCAATAGGCCAAAAAGGAATTTTTTCATAGAAGTAGGATTTACTGGGAAAATCGAGAAGATGAAATCGAGCCTGCCTGAGGCAGACAGGCATGACGAGAGCGACACACAGAGGGATGATTATGATTGCGAGATTCCATGTGGCCTTTGAAAATCAAATTATAAACACATGAAAATAGTCAAAAAAAATTTGGAAACAGTTCAGGTTGTCTCTGTTTGCTGAGGTAAAGCTGAGAAGAGAGGGTTTACCGAACGGTGATATGAAAGCAATTTTGCTTTCTTTCCTTGATCACATAGATTTTGCCTTGCTTTTGGAAGTGACTTAAGACCTTTTCCAATTGCTTTTGCTTTTTCCAATCCCAGGATTTCTCTCCATTAAATCGGATGTAGGAAATATCGAAAGAAAGTCCGTAGGAATGAGAGCTGTTTCCTTTGGTGGCATTTCGGTTTCTACGACCCAATTTCTTTTGCTGATCGATCGTACGGGTGCCGGAAGTGACCGTAAAAAAATCTTCTTCTCCTGCGAGTGCCTGATAGGTCAGACCGATTTGCTCTAGTATTTTTTTTGCTTCAGGAGTAAGGTAAGGGTGACTGTGCGTGAGCTTTTCTACTTCATAGCCCTTTCCGGAGTTTACCTCTACGAGCGTCCCTTTCTCGACTAGTTGAAAAAGGCGCTTTTCGTCAAGTATCAGTTCAGTACCGTTTTTTTCTGCTGCAGAAAGGTGATTGGAGTAGGCATCTTTGCGTAATCTCGCTTTGAAAGAATTTAAATCCGGGACAATGAAAATATCCTCCGGTTTAGGCATCAATTCGGGTAGCTCCAAGGGTTGATCCTCGAGCCTTGGAACCGGTTCACCCAAGAGAATTGCATAGGTTTCAGAAAGTTGTTTTTTGATTGCCGGTCGGTAACTGACCATGGCGAGTGTGCCAAGGGAGAAAAGTGTGAAAAAGGGAATTACAAAGAATAGGGTGGTTTTCTTCATCTAGAAGGGAATTGTATTTTTTTGGGATGATGCTGGAAGATAAGAAATGGATGAAACTGTGCCAAACCTTTATTTTTCAACGGTTCAGATCCTTTTTTTATTGCTAAGGCTAGGCCACAATCCCTTATGGAAATATTACAATCTTTGAAATGAATAACCTCTTCGCTTCAGTTCTTGGATCAAATCCCCGAGTTGATGATACAATTTGTCGGTGCGCTTTGGGCTTGTGCCCGGGTGAATTAAAAGGTGAAAGCCATGTAATCCGGAGTCTTTCTCTTTTTCATAAATACTATTTAAAATAGCCTCACTGCTCAGATAATTTGGCATATCTGGAGTGGTATAGTCCGCATTGCTGCGGGTACCGGGTGTGAAATTGACCGTGATTTGATCCAATTCCTTGGCGATATCTACCACCTGTTGATTATACCATTCATAGGGAGGCATAAAATAGTCGGGGTAAATGGCCATTTTATTGAGTTCGGTAAGGTTATCCTCGATATCCTTTTTGATTTCCGCATTCGAATGAAGCAAACTATCCCTTTTACTCCAGTCGCAATAGAGTAAATGCTTATCCGAATGTGCTCCTACAAAGTGTCCTTGCTCAGCTATTTCCCGAGTTAGTTCCCGGTGAGCTCGTATAAAATCACCTGTCAGAAAAAAGGAGCCTTTTACCTTATTTTGGGCGAGTACATCCAGTACCTCCTCAAATCCTTCGAAGAAATCATGTCCGGTAAAGCAGAGATAGATTTCTTTTTTGGAACTGTCAGACCGAATCAGCGCTCCTTCTTTGTCAAAAAGGCTTTGGCTAAGCGCAATTTGCTGAAAGAAAAACAATAAAAAATATAGACCAAGTTTACTCAAGGCTTAGGTATTTTAAAATGAGGAGTAATTCGGCCGAACCATCCAATGTCGGCTCATTGGTGCTGTAGTCCGCCCAATCATCCAGATATTTGATGTGCAAAGGCTGGAGGTGCGCATACTCATCCGGCTTGGAGGGGGTGATTCCAAGCATCTGCTGATGAATTGTGGACCAAAGAGGTCCATCGACCAAACTGCCCTTGACTGATTTGTTAAGAATCTTCCAAAAGGGCATATGCACGTCCACGGGAGTGTCGGCTTTTTCGGGTATTTCGGTAATCATACTACTAGACCAGGGATTGAGTCCTAGGAGCCAATTGACATGGTTTTGTAGAAGAGGACGATATTTTTTCGACCCGGTCATTTCTTCGTAAAGCATGGCTTGGGTAGCAACTGCAGCCGCCAAATTATTGGAACACCAAATGAACAAATGTCCGACTCCGTAGGGGTTTTGATTGGCTCGGGCTTGAATTTTCTCCAGATTTTGTTCGTAATAATTCACCATTTTCTGCTTGTCTTCTTCATTGCCCACCTGCCAAAGTGCATAGTGACCCATATTGACATAGGGGTACATTTCGTAGTGACTTGCAGTGTCCCTTTCCATCCAAGACCAAGCAGCAATGAGGTCTCCATATCGACGTGCGTCCTCTAGGAATTCAGGTTTTTTGGTCACTTTATACAATTTGGCAGCAGCCCATTCCATATCATCGGCCCAAGTATTTTCCTCATAGCGATAGGGCGCACCAAAACTATTGCCCTGCTGATATCCTTCCTGCTTTTTACCCATCCTATAAAGTGTATGTGCAGATTTCAGACAGCTCTGAGCAAATACTTCATATCCTTCGATTTGACTAAATACTTCATATCCTAAGGCCAAGGTAGCAGCCGATCTTCCGGCAAGGTTGGCGATTCCTGTGGCTTGGCTTTGGTATTGGGAAAGTCCCTGCGGTTCGCCTGTAGCGAAATAGGCTGGCCGAAAGCTATTTGGCCCCCAACCGTAATCTGCATTTTCCTCATGAGGGAGCTTGAATCCTCGATGATCCCGATCATCGGCCACCTGATGGTAGAGTTCGTTCGGACTCGGATGAAGTTTCAAAATCCACTCCAGTCCCCACTTGGCTTCATCAAGAATATCAGGGATTTGGTTTTGTCCCGGTAATCCTCTTGCATTGACCTGATCCATATATCCATCAGGGTCCATCTGATAGGCCATCAGTAGCCTTGCCGTGGTATTACTACTTGTGATTAGGTATTTCAATTGATCCCCGGCATCATGCCAGCCACCTGTAGCGTCGATTCGTGTAGAATCTGGCCGGATTCCAAAAAAGCTCAATCCATCCAATTGATGACAAAATTCTCCGGTAAAAGGATTGAACCCGCAGCGTTGAGTCCGAATAAAACTGACCACATCCTCTTGCCATGCGGGATAGGGACCTATTTGAAAAGTTTGGCTTTTGATTTTGCCATCTTTGGACTCGAAATAATAGCTTCCGGCAGTGCTTACCTCTGAAAAGTCAAAACTGTAGTAATGGGAGAAAGGATGCCAGGCTTGTTCATGAAGATCGCCTCGGAGTTCCTTAATCGATTCTCCGGATGAGGTTTTTAAGACCAAAATAGGCTTTCGTAATTTTTGGTCACTTAGAAGCAAGGCCTTTTTGGGCATGTCTGAGGGATAGCCTCCCAGGTTGATTCGAATGGTGGGGTTTTCCTGTGCAATGCTGTTGGAAAAACATAGAAAAGTGAAGATCCAAAGGATGATGATTCGTTTCATAGTGAGGGTTTTGGTTCTTAATGATACATAATTTTCACCTTTGAAAATGATAGTTACTGTTCATTTGGTTGGCTCTATCCATGAGTGGGGTTTGTTTCCTAGAAAATACGCTCAAGCTTTTCCGAAAAAAATACCCCCGAGAAGTCTCAAGCTTTTCGGGGGTAGGTGTTCAAGGTTTTAGGATTTTTCTATTCAATTTCTACCGTAACCGTATTGTCATCCGGTATTCGGTCGATCAATTTATTGTAAGGGTCGATACCTGCTTTGGCAGGTTCGCCCTTCACCCGAATAGTAAGACTGGATTCTCCGGGTTTTATTTTGTACTTCGCTACGTAGAGTGGATTTACCCTGTCCTTCCCGTCCTCATCCTGATCGTCTTCTGCAAATATTCCGATGTCAATATAATCACCCTCGTACTCTGCTGGAGTTTCTCTTCCTGTTTCATCAGCATAGAGTTTTTGGGAGGTGAATTTGATCGTCACATCATATTCTTCATCGTTCACTTTGCTCGCGGTCACTTCTTCGGCTTTGTTGTTATACAGTGTAATCCGCTTCCATGTATCATCCAGATAATACATCAAGCTGTCAGGTGTAGCTTCCGCCAAATAGTTATAAAGATCTACACTTCCGGGGAAAGGAGGCTCTTCTTTTAGACCCCAATCTTGATTGAACTTGTACAAAGCAGAATCCATGGCTTCAGGACCGATTAAATCACGCAATCCATAAAGAATCAAAGCCCCTTTACTATACCACTGATAAGGTCGGTTACAGTTTATAAAGGTGTTTTCCTTCTTGGATTCATTTGATCTACCAGATAGGTAATTATCCAATTCTTGCCTCAGGAATCGCTTCATGTTGTCTTTTCCATACTTTCTTTCAGAGAGTATCAGAGCTGAAAATTCAGCCAAAGCTTCAGAAGTGAGGTTGGACCCACGGGTGTAATTCGGTGTGATCTGGTGGGCCCACCATTGATGTGCAAGCTCATGTGCAGTCACGAAATACACATAGTCAAAGCTGTTTGGATCTGAAAAATCTGCAACCCAACCAAAGCTTTCTGCATAGGGGACGGTGTTTGGAAAAGACTGTGCAAAACCCGCATATCTGGGGAATTCTAAAATTCGCATTTGTCTGAATTGGAAATCTCCATAAGTATCGGGGAAATA
>NZ_JAPEIB010000050.1:0-19198 GCF_028823735.1 Algoriphagus sp. NF | reverse complement strand
CTCGGGCTGCTCCCTGGGCTTACCCGAGTGTTCCGAAAAAAACCCATGTCCTCTTCATTTTGAAGTGGTCAAAGTGCGAAAGGAAATCAACCACATGCTCACCTCGAAGAGTATCAAGCATCTAGCGGTAGAAGTGATCAAAGGTCAAACCCGACTTTCTGATCTGGTTTAAGAGAGATCCTTTGCTTGGATCCCTGTTTGTAAAAACCCCCAAGAATTCTTCTCCTTTCCCTTGTTGTCTTGAAAAACCCGGCAATTCGCAGTTGACCCACTCGTTGACTGTCAAGATGATGCATATTCACCGTTAGGATTACCTAGCATGGCTTGTAGACTTCCCTCAGCGATTCTCCAGCGCAGCTTCCACTCGATCCATTCGCTCTTGATTTAAACCATAGACTTTGCCCTCTTTTGCATCCTTCATAAAGCGATCTAAGTAAGACTGACTCAGCTCGGTGCTGTCCTGATACCTTTTGCGAAGCGCAATCAGTCGCTTGTGTAAATCCGCCCGGATCTCTGCGTAATCCGGATCATCATAGACGTTTTTCAATTCCAAGGGATCCTTTTTTCGATCGATCAACTCCCACTCATCCTCCACAAAGTAATAGTGAATCAGCTTGTAATCCTGAGTCACAATGGCGTAATGGCGATTGACCATATGCTCTGCCGGATATTCATAATAATGGTAGTAGACTGCATCCCGGGTCCATTGTTCTTCATTCCCGGTAAGTAAAGGAATCATACTTTCACCTTGCATTTCATCTGAGGCCGGTATTCCTGCAGCCTCCAAAAATGTCTGAGCAAAATCCAGATTTTGTACCAAAGCATCTGATCTCGTCCCAGGTTTCACTTTGCCTGGCCAAGCCACCAAAAGTGGGGTTTTGAAGCTTTCATCATATACGAAGCGCTTGTCATACCAGCCATGCTCACCCAAGTAAAAGCCCTGATCGGAAGTATATACAATGATCGTATTCTCCATCAAATCATTAGCTTCCAAATAATCTAAAAGCCTTCCTACATTTTCATCTACTGCTTTAATAGTCCCAAGGTAATCCTGCATGTAGCGCTGATATTTCCATCGCATCAGCTCCTCATCAGTCATTTTTGGATATTTCTCAATAAAATCGGCACTGATCGGGTCATAATACTTTTTAAAGTTCTCAGCCTGGGATGGAGTGAACCGCTTCATTTGATTGATAAATCGGATGGTATCATATCCTCCGACATCTGCGATTCCCAGTTGCTTAAGTACCTCCGGCTTGAGTTTATTGTCCCCTGACCAACCCATGTGATCCAAGATATTCATTTCAGCCTCAGAAGCGGGTGATGTACGTCCAGAGTAATCGTCAAATAGCGTAGCCGGCTCGGGAAAGCTCCTTTTTGTGAATTCTTCCATATGACGCTCTGCCATCAGCCAAGGCCGATGAGGTGACTTGTGCAGATACATGAGAAGGAAGGGGTCTTCGGGATTTCTTTCTTTTTCCAACCAATCCAAAGTCATATCTGTGACGATATCCGTTACATAGCCTTCCACCTGAATTCTCCCCTCATTTTTGGTGATAAAATCAGGATTGTAATAAGAACCCTGTCCCGGCAAGATTTTAAATTGATCAAAGCCTTTGGGATTATTGCCAAAATGAAGCTTTCCAAACATAGCCGTCTGATAACCAGCTTCCTGAAAGAGTTGCGGAAAAGTCACATTGGTGGTATCAAAAGGAAAGTGATTGTCAATTTTTCCATTGAGATGAGAATGCTTTCCAGTCAAAATCGTCGCCCGACTCGGAGCACAAATCGAATTGGTCACAGAAGCTTGGGTAAAAAGCATCCCCATTTCTGCGATGCGGTCAATATTTGGCGTCTCAATCAAATGATCACTGTAGGCCGAAATCGCCTGATAGGCATGATCATCCGACATGATAAAAATGATATTGGGACGTTCTTGACTTGCATTTTGCTCCTCAGATTGACAGGCAGTCAACAGACCCATTCCTGTGAAGAATCCGAGTGCAGCTAGTGATTTTTTCATAAGTATAAATTGATTTTCCCGGCTTATTCCTGCTCTGAACTGAGCTTTCTATCCTTGAATATTTTATCCAAGAGATCCGTGTTTTTCCCTCCTGCGTAGGAATTGTTTTTCTGAAGGTAATCTAGGTATTCTTGCAGGTAGCGCTGAGAAATCTGAGAATTGTCTCCATACTTTTCGCGCAAGCCATCCAATTTCTGATGGAGCTCTTCTCTGATCTCGGCATAATCAGGATCATCATAGACATTTTTCAACTCCATGGGATCATTCATCCGGTCGATCAATTCCCACTCATCGGTATCGAAGTAATAATGAGTCAACTTATACTCCTTGGTCACAATGGCATAATGACGCTTAACCATATGCACGGAAGGATATTCATAATAGTGATAATAAACCGCATCCCGAGTCCACTCTCCTTCTCCTGTCAAGAGCGGTAAAAGGCTTTCACCTTGCATATCAGACGGGGCTTCGATTCCTGCAGCTGCCAAAAATGTCTGCGCAAAATCCAGGTTTTGAACCATCTCATCCGATTTTGACCCTGCAGCTACTTTTCCAGGCCAGGCCACCAAAAGCGGGGTTTTGAAACTTTCATCATACACAAAACGCTTGTCAAACCAACCATGCTCTCCCAAATAGAATCCTTGATCTGAGGTGTAAACGATAATGGTATTTTCCATCAAGCCATTTGCCTCGAGGTAGTCAATCACTCGACCTACATTTTCATCCACTGCCTTGATTGTCCCCAAATAGTCCTGCATGTAGCGCTGATATCGCCACTTCATCTTATCCTCTTCGGTCATGGTAGGATAGGCTTTCTTGAAATCTTCAATAACCTTATTGTAAGACTCATCCCAAACGGCGCGCTGTTCCGCATTCATTCGCCCTACCTCACCTTCAAAGGCTGCCTTATCCCAACCAGAAGTTGGCTCCAAGCCCAATTCATCCATCACTTCAGGAGTAATTTTTGAGTCCCCTGCCCAGTGCATGTCATGGAGCAAATTCATCTCCGCTTCTTTGGCAGCACGGCCACGGCCTGAATAATCATCAAAAAGAGTAGCTGGCTCAGGAAATGTTCGCTGAGTAAACTCGGCCACATGTCTGCCTGCAGGTAGCCATTCCCGATGCGGGGCTTTATGCAGATAAAAAAGCAAGAAGGGATCTTCGGCCTTTCGCTCATTTTGTAGCCAGTCTAAGGTCATATCCGTGATAATATCTGTGACATAGCCCTCGACTTGAACTCTACCTTCATCCTTTGTAATAAATTCAGGATTGTAATATTTTCCCTGACCTGGCAAAATTTTAAACTGATCAAAGCCTTTGGGATTGTTGCCAAAATGAAGCTTTCCAAACATGGCTGTCTGATAGCCCGCATCTTGAAAGAGCTGGGGAAAAGTCACATTGGTAGTATCAAAAGGAAAATGATTATCCACCTTTCCATTGATATGAGAGTGCTTTCCTGTCAAAATCGTAGCTCTACTCGGCGCACAGATTGAATTGGTTACCGTGGCATTGGTAAAGAGCATTCCCATTTTTGCGATCCGATCAATATTAGGAGTCTCTATCAAGTGATCACTGTAGGCTGAAATGGCCTGATAGGCATGATCATCGGACATGATGAAAACGATGTTGGGACGTTCGGGGCTTCTCTCTTGCTTGCAAGAAAAAGCAAAAGTCAGAATTAAAAGACTTCCAATGAGGGCAATTGGTGATTTCATATGATTTGAGTTAGCTTTTCTAAGGTAATCATCCTAACTGCATGGAGGAATACCAAACCCCGTTATACTAGGCATCCAACACCATAATCAGTTCAGGAAAAGTATCGTGGGATTTTTTCTTTAAGGAGCTTAATAAGTCTGGGGCTTGGAATAAAAGTAAAAAACTTCAGCTATGAATTGAACCCATTCATAGAATTTCACGATAAATGAAAAAAGCCACCCTGAAAAATCAGAATGGCTCTTTAAGATATTTCTATTCCATTTAAAACTTCAGTCCGAATGTGAGATAGAATGTTCTTCCATCTGCAGGCATAATTCCAGGACCTGGATATCCACCTGCTCTGCGAGTGAAATACCGTTCATCAGTTAGATTATTCACTCCAGCTTTCAGGCTATGCTGCTTCCAAATATTCCAGGATGCTGAAAGATCTTGTACTTGATAGGAAGGGATCAATCCGACGGTAGCTGCTGCATTAGGAGCAAGTGTATTTGAAGCGTCAGAATATGCTTCTCCTATATCGCTCAACTGCCAAGTCATGGAAAATTTGCCCAAGCTGTAAGTTGCTCCGTAGCGATTAATTTTTCTTGGTGCATTCTCAACCTGGTTTCCTTCAAGGTTCCTTTCTACAACTTGCCCATCATTGACGGTTTTGATCTCAAAGTTTCCATAAGTTGCATCAATGAATGCTAAGGATGCAAATAAATGAAGGTAGCCAAATCGAGAGCTCTCAAAAATCGCTGTGATAGGATCAAACTCCACATATCCCTCAAAGCCTTGGCTGATGGAATTTCCCAAATTTGTACGGAATTGAAAAATACTTCCATCCTCCCTTGCTTGTGCGATAGTCCCAATTCTGTCTTCATAATTAAGGCGGAAATAACTCACATCGAAATTAAGAGAAGGGAAAATAGAACCTCTTAACCCTAGGTCAAAGTTATACCCTTTTGAATCCTGTAAATTGGGATCGATCACATCAGTAGTCGCAGGAGGGGTAAGATCAGAAATCAATACAGGCCGATACGCTTGAGAAAAGTTGGTATAAAACTCAGTATTTTTGCCTAGATGATACTCAGCACCCAAACCCAATAATGCGAAAGTTCTTGTCCGCTCAATGGGATCCAAAAACTGGGGGACTCCATTGACTAGATTGAATTGACCTTGATTTTCAGAACGGATATTTTCTAGACGCATGCCCGCTGTGAAAAGAAACTTCTCATCTAGACGAAACACATTCTCTGCAAAAGCAGCAATGTTACTGTTGGTGTAATCCAACTTTCTACTGTAGTCTCCATTTGGCACGGAAAAATCCATATCCGCAGCACTTGTACCAACCCCTCTTTGATTTCGATCAATATTTCCATTGAAATAGCGAAGGCCTGTCATAAGAGTCTGTTCTTGGCCAAACAATTCATAGGTCGAGCTGAGACGGATTTCTGAACCATAGGTGGTGTAAAAATCCCGATCAACTTGACGATTACCTAAATCATCTTCCTGATTAATTGGACGCATGAACCCCACACTATTCCTCTCTGCAAAGGTGCCGAACACCTTCCAACTCACCTTTGTGTTTTGAGAAAACAGGTATTCTGCGGAAATCGAAGGAATAAACCATGGAGTATTAAACCAATTTCGACTGCGTGTGCTTTGTTGGGAATCATCTTCAAACTGAGCATCAGTCAGACCACCTGGCTGCTGAGTCTCAGTGGTCATGTAGGTCATTTCATAACCTAATTTTAGTCGATTACTGGCCGCATAGTTGATTTCCAAATGAGCATGGTCTGTATTGAAAAAACCATTTTCTCTCCATCCATCCCCTCTTCTTTTTTGATAATAGGCAGTGTAATTCCATTTCCCTTCAGTTCCTCCGATGTAATTGAAGGAACTAAATAGCCCATTGCTTCCCACGGTATTAATTGACTCGGCTGTAAAACGAGTAGACTTATCTGGTTTTCTGAGCACAAAATTCATCAGACCTCCAAATTGGGGACCATATTGCAAAGAAGATGCACCTCTGACAATCTCAATCTGCTCTACTACTTCCAATGGAGGAGTAAAATAGGCTTCTGGATAACCCATCGGATCAGGAGTAATATCATAGCCATTCATTCTCACATTAAATTCCCATGAACGATTAGGACTTAATCCTCTAGAAGCAACTCCTAATTGGATCCCCGATCCGTCATTTTCCCAAATTGAGATCCCTGGTGTCCTCCCAAAGACCTGCCGACTATTATTCATCGCCAGATTAGCATCAATTTCAGCGATTCGAATCACTTCATTTTTTTTACCGGCATTGATTCTGAAATCAGAAACTTCAGGTAATCTACCCTGGCCTAAAATTCCACGACTTGCTGAAACACTGAATTCAGAAAGTAATAAATCATCCTGCTCTAGAAGGATATCGAGTTCCTTGACCTCTCCCGCTTCTATTGAAAACTCCTGAGACCAATTTTGAAAACCAATTAGGCTGACTGATAATTGATAGGTTCCTTGAGGAAAATCCTTCAATTCATACATTCCTTTCAAATCTGACTGAACTCCCCGTACTGTACCCTTTAGATAGATAGAAGCACCCTCAATAGGATTTCCATTTTCGTCAGAAACCTTACCTTTCAAAATATTCTTCTGCGCAAAACCTTCTACTGAGAATAATATTGCAAATATTAAGAACCCGTATACAAATTTCATTTACTAATTTTATTTGGATTGATTTAAAATAGAGTCGCAAACTTACGCTAGCTGATTTTATGGAGCAATACTTATTTGGAAAAAATCCAAATAAAATTAACGGCTATCTTATAACACTCAGAAAATGAATTCAATACATTTTTCGGATATCCTATCCCCCTTTCTAGAAAAGGAGCTTTTAAAAATGATGTATATTAAAATGATATCTTAAAGCCTATGAAGAGCCTGGTTCTGACACTTTTATTTCTCATCCCTTTATTTTCATCAGCCCAAAAAAAACCAAGTAATGTTTTACTGATAATCGCAGATGACCTTACAACCACTGCATTGGGCACCTATGGAAACAAGATGGTGAAATCACCAGTGCTGGATCAATTGGCCCAAGAAAGTTTTCTTTTTGAGCGTGCTTATTCTCAATATCCGGTCTGCGGTCCTTCCCGGGCTTCTTTGATGTTTGGTTATTATCCAACTGCCACTCAGACTTATGGCTATGTGAGCGGAAGAGAAAATGTAGGTGATGAAAAAGAATCTCTAGCACAGTTTTTTAAGAACAGAGGCTATTACTCTGCACGTGTGAGTAAGATCTTCCATATGGGAGTTCCAATTGATATTGAGACTGGATCTGACGGACAGGATGATCCAGCATCCTGGACTGAGAAATTCAATTCCCAAGGACCCGAATGGAAGTCTGAGGGGTTCGCCGAATTAGTTCAGAATAATCCCGATGGTAGCATCGAAAGAAAGGGTGGCAATGTCATGACAATCGTGCAAGCGGAAGGGGGTGATCTAGTACAATCGGATGGAAAAACGGCTCAAAAAGCAGTTGAGTTAATTCGAGAACATAAAAACGAGCCTTTCTTCTTGGCAGTAGGTTTGGTTAGGCCCCATGTTCCCTTTGTGGCTCCAAAGAAATATTTTACTCCTTATCCCTGGCAGCAAATTGTCCCTCCTCCGGTTGTTGAAGGAGATTGGAATGACATCCCGGAAAAAGGAATCAACTATGTGACTACCCAAAACGCTGAAATGAGCTATGCTCAAAAGCAGAAGGCGATTGCTGCTTACTACGCCTCAGTCAGTTTTATGGATGCCCAGGTGGGAAAAATCTTGGCAACATTGAAGGAGGAAGGTCTGGAGGAAAATACGATTGTGGTATTTACTTCAGACCATGGATTTCACCTGGGAGAGCATGACTTTTGGATGAAGGTTTCTCTAAAGGAAGAATCTGTCAAAGTCCCGCTAATGCTCCGTGTTCCTGGCATGACTGCGGGACAATCAGACGTATTGGTCGAGTTAATTGATTTATATCCAACACTTTTGGATTTGACAGGATTCGAAATACCTACTGGGCTTCAAGGGAAAAGCTTAACTCCCATCCTCAAAGGAAAAGAGGAATCTGTTCGGGATTTTGCATTTTCGGTAACTCAAGGAGGCAATACCTATTTGATCCGAACAGATCAATGGGCTTACATTCAGTATGGTGAAAATGGAGAGGAAGGCATGGAGTTGTTTGATATGCACCAAGACCCTGGACAATTTACCAATCTGGCAAATTTGGAAGCATTTCAACCCATAGTTTTGGAGATGCAGAAAATATTAGCCAAAAAAATTACCGAAGTTCGAAAAAATGATCTAGCCATAACTTATTAGACATGAAGCAACTCTACACGATCCTTTTCTTCTCCTTGCTTTTTGCCTGTCAGGAAAAACAGCCAGCAAAATCTCCCAACGTTCTATTCCTCTTTGCTGACGATCAGCGAGCGGATGCCTTGGGTATTTATGGAAACTCCTACATTCAGACTCCCACCATTGATCAATTGGCTCGGGAAGGTAGCCGCTTTACCAATGCTTACGTCATGGGTGGAAATCACGGGGCCATCTGTATGGCCAGCCGCGCAATGCTTTTTTCAGGAAAGAATCTTTTCAGAGTTTACGACAAACTCCAAGGCGAACACACCATGACTATGGATTTTGCAGCGGCGGGTTACAAAACCTTCGGAACCGGTAAATGGCACAACGAAAGGGAAGCCTTTGAAGCGAGTTTTCAGGAAGCTAAAAACGTGTATCTCGGTGGAATGGCCAATCATTATGACCTGCCACTAAGGGATTTTGATGAAACCGGAAAGCTTGGCGAACCGGTTCGAAAAGGGTATTCTACGGAGCTTTTTGCTCAAGCTGCCATTGATTTTATCCAAAATCACAGTCAGTCCAATCCTGATCAGCCATTTTTCGCTTATGTGGCATTTACAGTGCCTCATGACCCCTATTCACCAGAAGCGACTTATATCAATCACTATCCTGATGGTTCCCTTCCTTTGCCCGGAAACTACATGCCCTACCATCCCTTTGAATTCGATCATCTCACGGTAAGGGATGAAAATCTGACCGGCTGGCCTCGAAAACCCGAAGTGATCCAGATGATTCTTTCGGACTATTATGCCTTGATCACGCATTTGGATACACAAATACAAAGAATCCTGAATACACTCAAAGAAACCGGACAGTACGAAAATACCATTATTGTCTATGCTGCTGATAACGGCCTTGCTGCAGGTAGTCATGGCTTACTTGGAAAGCAAAATCTCTATGAGCACAGTTCAAAAATCCCTCTTATCATCAAAGGACCCGGAGTACCTGCAGATCAGGAGTTGGATGCTTTTGCTTATATCCATGATCTATATCCAACCTTGGCTGATTTGGCCGGTTTGCCTCAGCCAAAAGATATAGACGGCAAGAGCTTGGTTCCGGTAATTAGCGGTGATCAGGAGGATGTGAGGGAAGCTTTGTTTACCTCCTACCGAAATACCATTCGGGCCGTAAGAGATAAAAAATTCAAGCTGATTCGCTATCCGGAGCGGGATTATACCCAATTATTTGATTTAGAAAAAGATCCCATGGAACTGAATAATCTTGCCGAAAACCCAGCTTTCGCAGCTAAAAAGGATGAAATGTTTCAATTGATGGCCCAATGGCAGCAGCAATTTAAGGATACAGTGGCACTGACAGCTGAAATCATCAAACCTATGGCCTACGACCCGGACACACTCCAAAGAAAGCC
The DNA here is from genome assembly GCF_028823735.1 of Algoriphagus sp. NF. Taxonomy (NCBI): domain Bacteria; kingdom Pseudomonadati; phylum Bacteroidota; class Cytophagia; order Cytophagales; family Cyclobacteriaceae; genus Algoriphagus; species Algoriphagus sp. NF. The sequence continues at coordinate 9,716 of NZ_JAPEIB010000050.1, read as the reverse complement.
TGACCAATGGCAACCTGAATACACGCTGAAGCGCTATTTCGAACAGGATTAATTACTTCTACAAGCTTCTTCAATGATAGGTATTCCGTATTTTGGCAGCCGAAACCCAAAATACCCAAATCTTGAAGAAGTTTGTTTTTTATTGCCTGTTCCAATTTTCAGGCCTGCTCCTTTTTGCACAAGAAACTATCGTATTCGAAGCAGGTCAAGAAGGCCATGCGATCTACCGAATTCCAGCGATTATTGACTTTCCGAATGGAGAGCTTTTGGCTTTTGCCGAAGGCAGGGTAAATGGTTCGGATGATTTTGGAGATGTGAATCTGGTGATGAAAAAAAGCTTGGACGGTGGCTATACCTGGTCTCCTATTCAGACCTTAGTGGATTACGATAGCCTCCAAGCCGGAAATCCAGCTCCTGTGGTGGATTTATTTGACCCCAAGTATCCTGAAGGAGTGGTTTTTCTCTTTTACAATACCGGAAACAATCATGAATACGATGTACGAATGAATCGGGGAGTCCGTGAAGTTTGGCTGATCAAATCCTACGACTTGGGTAAAACCTGGACCGAACCAGAAAACATCACTCAAAAGGTTCATCGCCCAAATAACAGGGAATTCAATACAAATTACACTTTTGCAGAAGATTGGCGGCACTATGCCAATACCCCAGGCCATGCTTTCCAGTTTCAAAGTGGGCCCCACAAAGGGAGAATTTATGTTGCAGCCAATCACTCTCAAGGTGGTCCAAAAGACGACTGGTCAGACTATCAGGCTCATGGTTTTTACACGGATGATAAAGGGAATAGCTATGGGATTTCGGAATCTGTAAAATTTGGCGGTTCCAATGAATCCATAGCCGCTGAGCTATCAGGTGGCCGGATGATTATGAGTTCGAGAAATCAGAAAGGTGACATCCGACAGCGCATCATTTCCTACTCTTCCGATGGTGGTCAGACTTGGGAGGAAAGTTACTTTGAGTCCCAACTCCCCGACCCGGTTTGTCAGGCTTCCATTTTGACTTTGGGAGAAAAAGAAGGAAAAACCATCCTCGCTCATTCCAATGCGGCAGATGAAAAAGAGCGGGATTATCTGACCGTCAAAATCAGCTATGATGAAGGAAAGACTTGGCACCATGTGATTCCGATTGACTTCACTTCAGATCCAAAAAAACTCCCTTGGACGGCGTACTCTGATTTGGTCAAATTGGATGAATACACGCTGGGAATTCTCTACGAAAGGGATAATTATCGGCAGATCGTATTTAAACCCATCCAATGGAGAAATTGAAAAGCGGCTTTTCTGCCGCTTTTTCGTTATTACAATTTCTTAAGCCCCTTCAACTCCTCCTTGCTCGCCTCCCGAATCCGGATAGCATAGCCTCCTCCCGGGGCGGAAAATTGCTTCAAGATGGATTTGCTATCAACAGCAACTTTTCGAATTTCGTAGGCCTGAGGATTGGTTTTATAGTGTGCATCAGCCTTATCGGAATAGATCTCTGCCAAGTAAGTTTTGTCTGCATCTAAAAAATCAAATTTGACCTCTCCTGTTCTACCTTCGAATCCATTGACATTTCCAATAAACCACTCTCCGGTTTCTTTAGCCTTTCGGGCAATCGTTAAATAGTAACCCGGTTCGGCTTCTAGATAAAGGCTCTTTTCCCAATCCAAAGCCACATCCTTGATAAACTGAAAAGCATCTGGAAAACGCATGTAATTTTCAGGATAGTCCGCAGCCATTTGCAAAGGAGAATACATAGTCACATAGAGCGCCAACTGATTAGCCAAAGTACTATTTACGTGGGAGCCATTAAATACGTCCATTTCGAAAACGCCCGGCGTGTAATCCATCGGTCCACCTATCTGTCTTGTGAAAGGCAAAATGGTCACGTGATTTGCCTTATTTCCTCCAAATGCTTGGTATTCTGTCCCTCTTGCCGATTCATTTGCGATTAGATTTGGCCAAGTTCGGGCCATGCCAGTCGGACGAACTGCCTCGTGGGCATTGACCATTATTTGGTACTCTGCTGCTTTTTCGACCGCATATTGATAGTGATTCACTAGCCACTGACTGTAATGATATTCACCTCTGGGTAGCATATCCCCCACATAGCCACTCTTCACTGCGGGATATCCATAGTCCTTCATTAATTGATACGCTTCATCCATATGGCGCTCGTAATTCCGAACGGAAGAAGAGGTCTCATGATGCATAATCATTTGTACGCCCTTTTCTTTTGCGTAAGCAGAAATGCCTTCCAAATCAAAGTCCGGATATGGGGTAAAAAAATCAAACACATAGTCCTTGGAATTGCCGAACCAATCTTCCCAACCAATATTCCAGCCCTCCACTAATACCCCATCAAACCCATGTTCCGCAGCAAAATCGATGTACTTTTTCACATTATCAGTGGTAGCCCCATGTCTCCCGTTTGGTTTGACAGTAGAAAAATCAGTCACTCCCAACTTCACCGCCTTCAGTTCATCTGTGTAGGACCAAGAGCTTTGACCGGTGATCATTTCCCACCATACCCCGACATATTTCATGGGCTTAATCCAGGAAATATCCTCGATTTTGGAGGGTTCGTTGAGGTTGTAAGTGATGCGTGAAGCCAAAATATCCGCGGCCTGATCACCGACGATTATTGTACGCCAAGGGGTATGGGCAGGAGTGTACAAATAGCCTTTATCACCCTGCGCATCCGGTGTAAGATGAGATTGAAAAACCATCTTCTTATCGTCTAATTCCAAATGCATCGCCGGATAATCGATCAATGCTGCTTCGTGAATATTTATGTAAAGGCCATCGGTAGTTTTCATCATAAGCGATGTCTGAACGCCCGTCTCGGAAAAAGGAGTTTGAGATGCATTTGGAGTGATAGCGGTTTCCATCAAACCTCGAATTTCTGAGAGCTTGGATTCGGTATAGTCGTATTCCTGCGTATCATAATCTCCAGGTATCCAAAATGCCGTATGATCTCCAGCCATAGCAAACTGACTCATCTCCTCAGAAATCACAAAATGCCCCATATTTTCCTGCACCGGAAACTCATATCGAAAACCCAATCCTGTATCAAAAAGCCGAAATCGAATATTCATTTTTCGCTTTGATCCTTGATGCAGTAATTCAACCAAAAGCTCCTGATGATGATTGCGGATCTCGCTTTCTTCTCCCCAGACGGGAGTCCAGGTCTCATCAAATGTACTTTCCGAAGAATTGATGATTTGAAATCCCTGAATCAAATCGATAGAGTCATTTTTCAAATCAAGCCCCAATCGGCTTGATTTGATCACGGGTTTATTCTTGAAGTTCAGCTGATAGGTTGGGGCGCCGGCTGCATCAAGGGAAAAAGCCAGCTTCATTACCCCATTCGGAGATTTGATCTCCTGCCCAAAAACTGTCCCGAAACTAAATAAGAATAGGAATAAATAACTGGCTCTCAAATTCATAATCATCAATTTCATTATATTCAAACGAGCGAATTAGCTCTTCTCTTGTTGACTGAATTTAAAATTATTAGTTTTTACCTATTATTCACTAGTAACAATAGCCCCAAACCCAGAAAAAATGCAAACAAAATCTTATTTCTTAGTCCTAATAATTGCCTTTGGTATTTTCGCTTGCAAAGGCCCTGTAGAAAAATCACCAGAAGAAGAACCTAGCCAAATCGACTTGCTCGAGGCCTATGTTCAATCGGAATCACCTGACTTTTCCTATGAAATAGTGCATTTCGTCCCTGGAGAAGAAATGGATTTTCACGTTCTGAAAATGTACTCCCAAAAGTGGCTCAGCGATTCATTGGTGGATGAAACCCTCTGGTGGCATTGGGTTTCGATCCTGGTTCCTAAAAACACTCCCCATCAAACCGGAATGCTCTGGATCGGTGGTGGAAGCAGGGAAACTGAGATGCCTCAGGAGCCTGATGCCCTACTAAAAGCAGCAGCATCTCAGACCAATTCCATCGTCGCTCAAATCCACAATGTCCCTTTTCAACCTATCACTTTTGCGGGAGATCCGGAAGGCGAGCGCTATGAAGATGCCATCATTGCTTATGGCTGGAGGAAGTTTCTAGAGGGAGGTGCAAAAGATGAGGATGCGATCTGGTTGGCCCGCTTTCCCATGACCAAAGCCGCCAAACTAGCCATGGATGCTATTCAAGAAGTGATCAAGGAAAACTACCAGAAGGATTTGAACAATTTTTTTGTAGCTGGAGCTTCTAAGCGGGGATGGACTACCTGGACTACAGCTGCTACCGATAACAGGGTGGTAGCTATTGCACCGGTTGTGATCGATATGCTCAATCTGGAGCCTTCCTTTATGCATCATTGGCGGAACTATGGATTCTGGGCACCTGCCGTGGATAATTATGTGCAAGAGGGAATTATGGAGTGGATGGGAACACCGGAGTTTGATCGCTTGCTGGAGATTACAGAACCTTACTCTTTTATCGATGAGTTAGACCTGCCGAAACTTCTGATCAATGCAGCAGGAGATCAGTTTTTCCAACCTGATAGTTGGGAGTTTTATTGGAATGAGCTGCAAGGTGAAAAGCACGTGCAGTACGTCCCAAATTTCGGACATGACTTGAGCGAATCGGATGCGCTACCAAACCTGATTTCCTTTTACAATTCAGTTTTAGATAATGAAAAGCGACCGGATTATTCTTGGCGAATAGAAGGAAACACCATTCATGTCAAAGTCAATCCCGAGCAGATGCCTGTTTCTGTCAAATTATGGTCGGCATACAATCCGCTTTCCAGAGATTTCAGAGTGGATGAATTTGGTCCTAACTGGGTAGCAGAAGAAATCGCCATGCCGGCAGAAGGAGAGCTTGAGGTCAATATGCAGATCCCGGATGAGGGGTTTAGAGGGTATTTTGTGGAATTAACCTTTGCTGGAGAGACACCGCTCAAAGTGACTTCCGGAATTGAAATTTTACCAACAGAATATCCATTTGAGCCTTTTGTGCCTTCAAGAGTAGCAGAAGAAGCAAATTAACGATCAGAAATCATGCAAACTCGGCTCAAATTACTGGCTGTTTTTTTACCCTTTTTACTCACATCCAAGATGGCACTATCTCAAGTAAATTACGATGAAAGTAAGGTTCCGCCTCTTCACCTTCCTTCCATTTTCATCAGCGAAAAAGGAAAAGTCATCAATTCTAAAGAGGAATGGGAAAGTATTCGAAAACCGGAAATTTTCAGGCTTTTTGAATCTGAAGTTTATGGTCAAATACCAAAAGACCTCGATCAAGTCAGCTTTGAAGTAAATGAAAGATTGGATCATGAATTCAATTCCATTGCCAAACTTGAAGAAGTAGATATCAAAATCCAGCTTGGTGATCGCTCCCATAGCATGCGGCTAAATCTCTTGCTACCCAAGGAAACCGACGGCCCCTTTCCCATTATTTTGCTGATCAACCATCGAGACCCTGAAGAAGATGAATCTTTGGCAGAGGAAGGATATTGGCCGGTGGCTGAATTGATCGAAAGGGGTTTTGCCACAGCCTCTTTTCATGCAGGAACGGTGGCACCGGATGACACGATTCGATACATGAATGGTATTTTGAATAACCTTTATCCAGAGCAAAAAGAACAAAGTGATGGACTGAAAGCTTTGGGAGCTTGGGGATGGGGAGCAATGAGAGCCATGGATTACTTCGAGCAACATCAGGCTATCGATTCAAAAAAATCTATTCTGGTGGGGCACTCCAGATCAGGAAAAGCAGCTCTTTGGGCTTCTGCCAATGACCCTCGATGGGCGATTACCTACTCTAATGAATCCGGCTGCGGAGGAGCGGCTTTGTCAAAAAGGAAATTTGGAGAAACTGTAGAAATCATCAATACTCGATTCACCCATTGGTTTGCAGAAAACTTCAGGAAGTACAATAGCGCAGAAGAATCACTCCCGCTCGACCAGCACATGTTGCCAGCACTGATCGCACCGAGAGCGGTTTACTACGCTAGCGCAAAAGCTGATCAATGGGCCGATCCAAAAGGGGAATATCTTGGGCTGCAGATCGGTAGTGAGGTCTTTTCTCAGATTTATGAAAAGGAGAGTCCTTTTAAAACCACCTGGGAAGAACTGAACGGCCCGGTTTCCTCCAACACTTTGGGCTATCATATTCGTGAGGGCGAACATAATTTGACCTGGGAAGACTGGGAGATTTTCCTGGCATTCGCCAAAAAATCTCTAGGAATCTAAATCAACCGTTTTCCCCAGCACCTATTCAAAAATTTCCATCTAAAGCCCCTTGTACTATGGCCATATTGATTCAATTGATTGGAGTACTCTTTCAAATCACCAGTTCCGATTCTGAAAAAATAAACCCCAAAATCATCAGCCAGGAGTTTATCTATGAAAATGCACCCTTTCCTTCCTGCCATGCCTCAACCTTGATCGAAACGGAGGATGGTATATTAGCGTCTTGGTTTGGAGGCACCTATGAACGTCACCCGGATGTCAGTATTTACACCGCTTTAAGAGGTCAAAAAGGATGGTCCAAACCCGTTTTGGTAGCCGATGGAATTGAAAATGAGGTATTTAGAAATCCAACCTGGAATCCTGTTCTCTTTCAAATACCGGATGGTGAAGTCTTACTCTTTTATAAAGAAGGTCCAAATCCAAGAGAGTGGTGGGGACTATATAAAAAATCAAACGATGGAGGTAAAACCTGGTCCAAAGCTGTTCAAACTCCTCCTGGATATTTAGGTCCTGTGAAAAATAAGAGCGTGACTCTTTCTGATGGAAATTTAATGCATCCATCCAGTTTTGAGACCAATGGAATCTGGACTACTCACATGGAATTCACTGATGCCAATCTTGAAAACTGGTACAAGATTGAAGTTCCTGGCCCCTTTCAGGCCATACAGCCCACGGTGCTTTTTCATGGAGATCAAAAGCTTCAAATCCTCACCCGAACACAGGAAGGTGTGATTGCCACAGCTTGGTCTGAAGACAATGGGAAAACCTGGACGGAACTCAGTTCAAGTGGTTTGGTACACAATGGTTCGGGTATCGATGCCATAACCTTACAAAACGGGTATCATCTATTGCTTTGCAACCCCATTCCGAAAGGTAGAAATAAGCTCAGCCTTTTGGGATCAGCTGATGGACTCAATTGGGAGGAGATTTTAGTATTGGAAGATGAAAATTCCGGAGAGTTTAGCTATCCGGCCATCATTCAAGCCAAAGACGGTAGCATCCATTTGACCTATACCTATCAGCGAGAAAAAATCAAATACGTACACCTCAGCCTATGAACCAAAAACTCACTTTTACTGGGATAATTCCCCCCTTGGTGACTCCACTTTTGCCGGATTTTACCTTGGATAGCTTTTCGCTGGAAAAAATACTAAACCATGTAATCGATGCAGGAGTACATGGTGTATTCATTTTAGGGACAACCGGAGAATCACCCTCTTTGCAGCAAAAGATCAAGATTCAGATGATCCGGGAAACCTGTAAACTCGTGAATCACCGAGTTCCTGTTTTGGTGGGGATTACTGACTGCTCCATGGGAAATAGCTTGGAGCTAGCTGAAATGGCCAAAAACTATGGTGCAGATGCGCTGGTAGCTGCCCCTCCTTTTTATATGAATATCAGTCAGGAAGATCTGGAAAAGTATTATAGGGACCTAGCTAATCGCACGGAATTACCGCTTTTGCTTTACAATATTCCTTCCCATGCCAAAACCCCATTGGAAATCGAGACAGTGGAGAGATTGTCTTCCCATCCCAATATCCTAGGAATCAAAGACAGTACACACAGTAAAGAATACCTTTCCCAATTAAGCGAGACTTTCAGACCTCACACAGACTTTCTCCTGCTGATGGGACCGGAAGAGGGATTGCTTGATGCACTTCAGCATGACTTTTCAGGTGGAGTGAGTGGTGGTGCCAATGCCTTTCCTGAAGTCTATGTTAAATGCTATGAAAGCTTCATCCAAGGCAAGGTAGAAGAAGCCCAGGAATACCAAAACCTCATATGGGAAATCAGCCAAGAGCTGTACCACCATGTATCCCATCCCTCCTCCTATCTCAAAGGACTGAAAGAATGCATGAAACTTTCGCACTTGTCCGGTGGAATTTTATCCCCTCCCCAAAGGAGCTTCACAGAAGAGGAAAGGCAGACCTTCCACAAGAAGTTTGAAAGAATCAAGTCCAAAATCCACAAATTTCTGGAGGAATAATGGCTGAGCTGCCGATTTGGGACACCCTAGTATTTATTCTTTACCTATTGCTGATTTTAGGTTTTGGCGTTTCTTTTTCATTTCGAAAGCGTACCGCTAAAGACTTTACCACCGGAGGTGGAAGGCTACCTGCTTGGGCAATTGGCATGTCAATTTTTGCAACCTTCGTGAGTAGTATCAGCTTTTTGGCATTACCTGGGAATGCATATTTAGGTAATTGGAACGGATTTGTATTTAGCCTTTCGATTCCATTTGCAGGTTGGATTGCTGTTCGGTTCTTTGTGCCCCACTATCGGAGTATTTCAAGTGATTCGGCCTATTTTTATTTGGAGGAGCGCTTTGGACCCTGGGCGAGAATTTATGCCTCCACTTGCTATTTACTCACCCAACTCGCCCGAATGGGAGCCATTCTTTATCTGCTAGCTCTACCCATGCACTTTCTCTTTGGATGGAGTATCGCTTGGGTGATCGCTTTGACTGGACTGATAGTAGTCATCTATGCCATGCTGGGAGGGATCGAAGCGGTGGTTTGGACAGATGCAATCCAAGGCTTGATTTTAATAGGAGGAGCGATTATTTGTTTAGGAATGATTTTCTGGAAAATTCCAGGAGGTGCTTCCCAGCTGCTGGAAGTAGCAGATACCAATGAAAAATTCAGTCTAGGAAGCTTTGACTGGGATTTTGGGAGCTCCACATTTTGGATGATTTTGGTCTATGGCCTTTTCATCAATCTTCAAAACTTTGGTATCGATCAGAGCTATGTACAGCGATACATTACTGCCAAAAGCGATCAAGATGCCAAGCGATCCACCTGGCTCGGAAGTCTGCTTTATATTCCAGTTTCTGCTCTTTTCTTTTTGATTGGAACCGCTCTCTTTGGATTCTATCAGACTCAGCCTTATTTATTACCTGAGGGCATTCAGGCAGATAGCGTCTTTCCCCACTTCATCGTATCGGAGTTGCCTATTGGTTTAACTGGTCTATTGATTGCCTCCCTTTTCGCTGCCGGTATGAGTACGCTTTCCACCAGTATCAATAGCTCAGCAACGGTAATTCTCTCCGATCATGTCAAAAAATACCTAAATCCCAATCTACCCGCCAAGTCCGACCTCAACGTACTCCGGATTTCCTCCCTGGCCATGGGACTTTTGGCAATTCTTGTGGGCTTGGCTTTCAATGGGGTTAGTAGTGCTTTGGATGCCTGGTGGGCCTTGGCTTCAATTTTTAGCGGAGGAATTCTCGGATTGTTTTTGCTGGGAATAGTGGTAAAAACCTGTCCAGGTAAGTATGCAGCTTTCGCAACTCTAGTTGGAGTATTATTAATCGCTTGGGTAAGTCTTAGCCCTATTTTAATGGAAAACGAAGGGGCAAAACCTATTTGGCTCAGTTCATTTCATCCAAATATGAGCATCGTCCAAGGCACCGCAGGGATTTTTTTAGTGGGTTTTCTTTTGACTTTAGCCTTTCAGAAAAAAAATAATATGACTATTCGTGATGTTGCACGTATGGGTAGACAGCCGCAATAATGA